>NZ_DJDM01000028.1:0-116861 GCF_002431085.1 Empedobacter sp. UBA5924 | reverse complement strand
ATTTTCAAATCTAAAGGAACCCGTTTTAGCATCACATCATAAAATATAAAAAACCACTTCATAAGAAGTGGTTTTTTGTTGACTATTATTTTTGAGATGTACCTTCTGGTTTAAGATATAAATCGAAGTAATCTGTAATTTTTTGCATCAAATGAACGCGATCTTTTCCACGAACATTATGCTCATGTCCAGGATAAACAAAATAATCCATTTGCATACCATTTTTCACTGCTTCGCGAATAAAATCAATCGAATGTTGCCAAACAACCACATTATCTTGCGCTCCGTGAATCATCAATAATTTACCTTTTAAGTCTTTTACACGGTTAATTAAATTCGTGTTTTTGAAACCTTCAGGATTATCTTGTGGCGATTCCATGTAACGTTCTGTGTACATAATTTCGTATTGTGTCCAATCTAAAACTGGTCCACCAGCAACACCAACTTTGAAAACATCAGGCTTACGTAACATAAAAGAAGTAGTCATAAATCCACCATAAGACCAACCATGAATTCCCATGCGTTCCGCATCTACGAAAGGCAAAGTTTTCAAGAAATCAACACCTTTCATTTGGTCATTCATTTCTGTAGTTGCTACATTTCCGTGAATCGCTTGTTCAAATTTAAGACCTCTATTCGCCGATCCGCGTCCGTCCATTGTAAATACAACATAACCTTTTTCCGCTAAATGATCGTACCAAAGATTTCCTGTTGCAGGAAAACGATTTGTGATTAATTGCGCGTGAGGACCATTGTATAAATAAACGATAACGGGATATTTTTTCGAAGAATCAAAGTTTGTTGGATAGATTAATTTTCCATACAAATCTGTTCCATCATCTGCTTTTAACGTTACATTTTCAACTTTCGCTGTATTGTAATTTGCCAAAGGATTTTGAGCAGTTAAGATATTTTGTTTGAATTTTCCGTTTGCATCCAATACATCAATTTTACGAGGCGTGTTATCATTACTCCAATTATCAATTGCATATTCTCCGTTCGTTGAAACCGAAACATTGTGCGTTCCAGCATCAGTTGTTATTTTACGCAATTTTCCATTCTCCCAATTCACCGCATATAAATGACGATCTTTCGGAGAATCTTTTGTTGTCATGATTAAGAATTCTTTTTTCTTCGCATTTTCTCCAACAAGATCCGTTACAATCCAATCTCCTTTTGTGATTTGGTTCAATAATTTTCCTTCCGTATTGAATCGGTACAAATGCATAAAACCATCGCGTTGCGACCACCAAACAAACTCGTTATTTTTTCCTGGAATAAAATGTAATTCATTTTGAGGTTCTACATATTTTGTATCATCTTCTTTGAATAATGTTTTAATCAATTTCCCTGAAACTGCATCATATTGATTCAATTCCATGTGCTTTTGATTACGAGAAAGTAAAGCAATATAAATATGTTTTTCGTCTGGCGACCACGTAACCGAAGTTAAATAATGATCTACTTCTGGGTGAGTTTCTAAGAAAGTCGTTTTTTGAGTGGTTGGATTATAAACACCTAACGTAACCGTATGATTTTTTGTTCCAGCAAACGGATATTTGATATTTTTGTTTACAGCAGGTTGTACAGACCAATCGATAATTGGATAATCTGTAACCGCTGTTTGATCCATTCTATAAAATGCAACTAAATTCCCTTTTGGAGAGATGAAAATTCCTTTGTGAATCCCAAACTCATTTTGATGAACCGATTTTCCATTCACGATTTCATATTTTCCGTCTTTGGTAATTTGATGTGTTTTTCCAGATTTATCAACAAAAAATAAATTGTTGTCAATTACATATCCAACTTGATTATTCGTCGCGTCAAATTCTATATTTTCTGCATTTTCAGGTAATTTCAACCAATCGTTTTGTTGACCAGCAGTTGTAATTGTTTTGTAACCTGTTTTTGTAGAAAAATAAGCTTGCTTATCATTGATCCAATTCAAAGAAGGAATTCTTTTATTCTCAAATTGAGAACTTCTAAAAATTGTATCAGTTTTAAGAGATGGAACTACTTTCTTGATTAAAGCTTCTCCGTATGATGTTTTTACATTTTGCGTGTACGCATTTTGATTCGGAATCCATTGAACTTGATTTAGATTTTCGATACGTAAATTCGTCGATAATCCAAGTACAGCATCTTCCATTGTGACATTCTTTTTCTGAGCAATTAAACTAGCGCTCATTAAAAGTGTAGTCAATAAAATTGTTTTTTTCATGTGTGATTTCTATTTCAAATATTGCCCAAGTGCTTCTAAGTTTTTCTTTTCATTCCCAATAAAAATTTTGTCTCCATCTACCACGACAGGACGTTTTAGGAAAGTATAATCTGATAAAATATAATTTTTGATATCATCTTCAGAAAGCTGTTGATCTTTCAATCCTAATTTTTTGTAATTCTGTGCACGACGTGAAAATAGAGCTTCGTAGTTGCCAGCTAAATTCTTCATTTCTTCTAATTCTTCTGCTGTTATCGCAGTCGATTTTATTTCATGCAAATCAAAACCTGTAAAATCAAACTCTTTCATAATACGTTTGCACGTATCGCAAGTTTTCAAAAAAAATATTTTTTTCATTTCTCAAAATCTTTGGTTTTGTAAAGATAAATAAGTTTCATCGTTTTGCAGAATGATAAAGAATTTTGTCAAAATATATTTCAAATCGATAAAAAACTATCTTTGCAAGTATGGAAGAAACTAATTTTTTGCGTTTAAACAAATATATTAGCGATAGTGGTTTTTGTTCGCGTCGTGAAGCAGATCAATACATCGAAAATCGTTTGGTACAAATTAATGGACGAGTTGCTAAAATTGGGCAATTTGTAGGACCAAATGATGTGGTGACTGTAAAAGGTGTCGAAATAGAACCGCGCGAAAAGGAGCATGCGGTTTATATTATGCTGAATAAACCTGTGGGCGTTACGTGTACAACAGATCCTACAGATCCAGATAATATTATCGATTTTCTTTCGTTTGGAGAACGAATTTTTCCGATTGGTCGTTTAGATAAAGATTCGCAAGGATTGATTTTATTGACAAGCGATGGTGATATTGTGAATAAGATTTTACGTGCTGGAAATAATCACGAAAAAGAATACATTGTAACCGTTGATAAACCAATTACGGATGAATTTTGCGAACGAATGTCGAAAGGTGTTCCGATTCTTAATCAGGTTACGAAGAAATGTAAGATCGAAAAAATAAGTACAAATGTTTTCAAAATTACATTAATCCAAGGTTTGAATAGACAGATTCGCCGTATGTGCGAATATTTTGGATATGGTGTAAAAAAATTAGAACGTGTTCGAATTATGAATCTAACGTTGAATGTTGGAATTGGTCAACACCGAGATTTAACAGTAGAAGAATTAGCAGAAATCAATCGCTTGACGAAAGATTCGGAAAAACACGAAGAAAAGAAACCAGCTTCAAAATCAAAAAAATCATCAGCGAAAAAAACAAAAGAAATTTCTCCAGATTTTAAAGATTCGAAAGGAAAATCAATTAAAAAGTCAGTAAAAAAATCAACAACTCAAGCCAGAGTAGGAAAAAGTAAACCACCTACAAATACGAAAGGAGGTAAATTTGGTAAAAGAAGATAAAATCAAAAGACGAATATTTTTCGTCTTTTTTTATACATTTTAGTCAAAACTAACTTCTATCATGTCATTTTACCAAAGATTCAATATCTTTATAAAGTAAAATCTTAAAAACACATGAAGAAAATTGTTTACTCGTTGCTTTTTATAGCGATGACTTTTGGTGCGTCGGTAAAAGCGCAAGAAAATGTTACTTATCAATTGCCTCCGCAAGAAATTTTACAATTGGCAGACGCGGATATGCCACCCTCAATTAGTACAGATCGCAAGGCAGAAAATGCATTTTTGTCTTATAGAAGTCGTTATAAAACGATTAATGAATTGTCAGAAAAAGAATTACGTTTAGCAGGATTACGAATTAATCCAGTTACAAATATTAATTCACGTGAAACATTCAGTGAGAAAATTACTTATTTTGATCTGAAAACTTCAAAAGAAAAAACGATAGCTGGTTTACCTGCAAAAGGTCGTTTTTCTAATCAATCTTGGAACACTTCTCAATCGAAATTTGCCGTTACAAATACAACAAATAAAGGTGTAGAATTGTGGATTGTTGACGTAAAAACGCAAGCTGCAACAAAAGTTTATGAAGATAAATTAAACGCAAACTTAGGTCGTCCTTTCAATTGGATTTCAGATACAGAATTAATTGTGAATGTAATTCCAGCTTCCAAAAAAGCTTTGATTGATACAAAAGACGCAATTGCGACTGGACCTACAGTTTCTGTTGCTGACGGAAAAGAAGCGCAAAACAGAACCTATCAAGATTTATTACAAAATAAAAATGATGAGTTTAACTTCGAACAATTAGCAATTTCTGAATTAGTAAAAGTAAATATCGAAACAGGTGCAAAATCGAAATGGAAAGACGCTGCGATGTACACAGATATTTCGACTTCTCCAGATGGACAATATGTTTTGGTGAACGAAATCAAAAAACCTTTTTCATATTTAGTAACGTACAATAGTTTTCCTTCAACCAATATTGTGTATGATATCAACGGAAAATTAATAAAAGAAGTTGATCATAAAGAGTTACAAGAAGTTGTTCCGAAAGGATTTTCTTCTACGATTATGGGAAAAAGAGGTTTGAATTGGAGAGCAGATAAACCAAATACTTTATATTGGGTTGAGGCTTTAGATGGTGGTGATGCAAACAAGCCTGCGGAATATCGCGATGCGCTTTATCAAGTAACGGCGCCATTTACAGCGAATAAAGAGTTGTTGGTAAAAGTAAAAGATCGCTATAGAGGAGTGACTTGGGGGAATGATGAGGTTGCGATTGTGAGAGATGCTTGGTATAATACACGTAACGAAAGTAGTTATTTGTTCAATCCGTCAAATCCAAATCAAGAACCGATACGCTTTTTTAGTAGAAACTCGCAAGATGCTTACAATAATCCTGGAAGTTTTGTAACTGAAATGAATGATTATGGTTACAATGTTTTAGCAATTAACAAAGGAAAATTGATGTTAGTTGGAGAAGGAGTTTCTGCGGAAGGAATCTTACCTTTTGTAGATGATTTTGATATCAAAACGCAAAAAACTTCTCGTTTATGGAGAGCACAGAAATCAGATAAACTAGAAGCGATTGCTCGAGTTATCGATCCGAAGAAAGGGATCATTTTAGAACAGATTCAATCGAAAACAGATTATCCAAATTTATATGTTCGTAATATTTTTCAGAAAGGAGGAAAGCCAAAACAAGTAACGTTTACAAAAAATCCTTTTGAGGCAATGAACAAAATTTCGAAAGAATTAATTACGTACAAACGTGCTGATGGTGTAGAATTATCAGGAACTTTATATTTGCCGCCAAATTACGATAAAACGAAAAAGGAAAAGTTGCCAATGTTAATGTGGGCTTACCCTCGTGAGTTCAAAGATGCATCTACGGCTGGTCAGGTTACAACTTCTGAAAATAAATTTACTTCTCCTTCTTACGGAGGTCCTATTTATTGGGCATTGAGAGGATATGCGGTCTTAGATGATGCGGCTTTCCCAATTATTGGAGAAGGAAAAGAGGAGCCAAATGATACGTTCGTTCCTCAATTGGTTGCCAATGCAAAAGCTGCGATTGATGCGGTGGATAAATTAGGTTTTATCGATCGTGAAAGAGTTGCGGTTGGTGGACATTCTTATGGCGCATTTATGACAGCAAATTTATTAACGCATTCTAATTTATTTGCGGCAGGTATCGCACGTTCAGGTGCTTATAACCGTACATTGACGCCTTTTGGATTTCAATCTGAACAACGTAATTATTGGGAAGCTCCAGATGTTTACAACACAATGGCGCCTTTCCAAAATGCAGATAAAATGAAAACACCATTGTTGTTAATTCATGGTGAAGCAGATAATAATACAGGAACTTTCCCGATGCAATCTGAGCGCTATTTCAATGCATTGAAAGGTTTGGGAGCGACAACTCGTTTGGTTTTATTACCAAAAGAATCTCACGGATATGCAGCCAGAGAAAATATTCTTCACATGTTGTGGGAACAAGATCAATGGTTAGAGAAATATGTGAAAAACAAAGGAAAAAATTCTGAAAAGAAATAATTCTCAATATAAGAAAAGCGATTCAATTTTGAATCGCTTTTTTATTGTAAATAATTATTATATTTAGTTCATAATTAATCAACTATGAAATTAAAAGCTTTACTCTTCTTTCTAATGATTTTTTCTCCATTTCTATTTGCTCAAAATTTGTGGAAAGTAGAATATGAAACCTATGATAAAATGTTTTTTGACGAAAAAGATCCTGTTTTTAAGGCAGAATTAGATAAAAACAATTCTACACCAAAATACTATCAATTACTTTTTAATGAAAATCAGTCGTTTTTTTCTGAAATTGTAAGAATTGATAATAGTCAAAATCAATCATCTATGTCGATGAGTACAATTGATGATAATATTTACATCGATTATAAAACTTCACAATATAAGATTGAAGGAAATTATGTGAACAAGAATATTTTAATAATAGATAATTTGCCTAAATACACTTGGACAATTAGTAGAGAATCAAAAGAAATTTTGGGAATTAAAGTAAAAAAAGCAATAACCGAATACAAAGATTCTAAGATAGAAGTTTGGTTTGCGCCAACTTTACAACCAAAAGGAGGACCAATATTTTTCAATGGGTTACCAGGTTTAATTTTAGAATTGAAAGCTGTAACAACAATGAAAGACGAAAGTTATGAAACGATTTTCAGAGCAATTAATATAAAAGAAGCATCTAAAAACGAAGTGATTAAAATTCCATCAAAAGGTCAGAAAATGACACAAATTGAGAAAGATGATTTTGTGAAAGAAGCAAATAAAAAGATGATGGAAGCTTATAATAACAAGGTTTCGAAAGATTAAAACATAAAAAAACCACTTCTTTAGAAGTGGTTTTTAAATTTTATAGCTGAGGTATTATAACATTTTCAAGAAGTTAACTTCTAATTCCGTTAATCTTCTAAAATCACCTCTTTGTAAAGTTTTCTTTGTAAGTCCTGCAAAAGAAACGCGGTCTAACGCTTCTACTTCGTATCCTTTTGTTTCGAAAATACGACGTACAACGCGGTTCCAACCAATATGTAATTCTACACCAACTTCATTTTTCGGTCTACCTTCAATAAAAGAAATTTCGTCAACAACTGCAATTCCTTCAGGAATTAAACGAACACCTTTTTTGATGTCAGCCAAATCATTTGCTGTTAACTTTTTGTCCAATGTAACGTGATATATTTTTTTGATATCATGACTTGGATGTGTTAATTTCTTAGTTAAATAACCATCATTTGTAAACAATAAAACTCCTGTTGTTTGTCTATCCAAGCGTCCTACTGGGAAAATTCTCGCTGTAGTTGCTGTAGACATTAAGTCCATCACAGTTTTACGTCCTTTTTCATCATTTGATGTTGAAATAAAACCTTTTGGTTTATTCAACACAAAATATACATTTTTCTCTGAAGAGATTTTACGACCATCGAAACGAACTTCATCATCGGGTTGTACTTTATAACCCATTTCAGTAATCACTTGACCATTCACTGTAACGATTCCAGTTTTGATCAACTCGTCGGCCTCTCTTCTGGATGCAATCCCTGCATTCGCTACATATTTATTTAAACGAATAGTCCCGTCATCAACTGGTGCTTTTTTCAGTCTTTTAACAAATGGTTTTTCACCTGGTTTGTTAAACGGTTTCTTTGGTCCAAAACTTTTCTTTCCTTCTTCTGATGGTTTTCCACCAAAAGTTGGTTTTCCTTTCCCTGAAGATGGTTTAGAAGAAGAATTTCCTCTTGCTCCACCTTTTCCACGATTGTTCCCGCCTTGGGAATTTCTGTCGTTGGATTGATTTCGTCTGTTATTCATCTGAATTTGATTAATTTATGCGCTGATTAAAATTTTGCGCAATAGTTTGCAAAGTTAAGGGATTTATTTCGATTAATACGATACTAAATACACCCGCAACAATCATTCCCTTAAAAAAATAATGTAAAATCTTATATGCTTGTGTCGATTTTATTCTCCAAATGATAAATAAAATCACTGTGAAAGCGATATTCGCAGCAATAAAAAAGTACTTCATCGCGCCAACATCATTTTTCATAATGATAATAATTCCAATGATTAATTCTGTAATAATTAAACATGAAATCAAAACTTTTGTAAAATCTATTCCATATTTGATTGGAATTGAATCATAATTATAAATCAAATCTGCTTTTTGAGAACTCAAATCTTTTACAATATCAGTAATCAATAATAAAATACTCAAAAAAGTAGCATGTAAAGCCAAATTGAACGTGAAATGATCAAAATAAACCAATAAGGCGAAAAATGGCATGACACGAATAATAACCAAATAAAAGTTTTTGATCAATGCAAATCGATTGATTTTGTGGCTATAAAACCAAACTAGAAATTGATAAATCAAAAAGAAAATGAAAACCTTCCACGAAATTAAGGCTGCAATAATCAATGCTAAAGCATTCAGAACAATGTAAACAGTTAGTTTGAAACCTTGCGAAACTTGTTTCTGAAGATAAACTTGTAAAGGACGTTTGAGTTCGTCTTTTTCTAAATCGTAAAAATTATTGATGATATATCCCGCGGCCACACAAAGTATCGAACAAAGAATAAGCCCGTCCAACTTTGGATTTGTCAACAATTGACGATGACCAACTTCTGGCGCAAAAATAAAAAGTGCAGCAAGGTATTGTGCCAATATTAACACAATTAAATTATAGCCACGAACAACAGAAAATAATGCAAAAACTTTTAAGATTATTTTCTGAACGTTCATTGATTATATTTTTATAAATTATTTTTTAGAATTTGTAAATAACTTCGGTCTGGAAGTCTTTTAAGTAGCTTTTCGCTTTGTCATAATCTTGTGTAAAACCAAGAACATAACCGCCTCCGCCAGAACCACAAAGTTTTAGGTAATACGTATCTGTATCAATTCCAGTTTTCCATGCATTCACCAGTTTTTGAGGAATCATTGGTCTGAAATGCTCATAACCCCAAGCTGACAATTTTTGAAGATTTGAAAAAAGTGGATTGTATTCACCTTTCACAAAGTTTTCGATACATGCGTTGTTGTATTTAATAAATTCTTCTTTCAATGTTTTACGAAAACCCTCTTTTTTCATTTTTTCGAAGAAAATATGAATCATTGGCGCCGTTTCTCCTGGTGTACCCGAATTGATTAAGAAAACAGCTCCTTTTCCGTCTACGTTTGCAGAAGGTAAACCAATTGTCGAGATATCATCTTTTGATTGAATTAATAAAGGAATATTCATGTAACAAATCAAAGGATCAATTCCAGAACTTTTTCCATGAAAATGAGATTCTAAATTTCCGAAAAGAGCTTTTAATTTGCTAATTTTTTCTTTGTTTAGATTTTGATTGATATCAATTTTATTCAAGGCATATTTGTCATAAATAGCTGCAACCAAAGCGCCAGAACTACCTACACCATATCCTTGAGGAATGTTAGAATCGAAGTACATTCCGTTTGCAACATCTTCCGAAAAAGATTTTGTATCAAAAGTATCTGCAAAATTCTCTTCTAAAAATTTCGCATAATTTTTCAAGTGAGCATTTGACTCTTCTGCAATTTCAGAAGGCTCAAATTTTAATGCACCTTGGTAAAAATTATAAGGAATTGTTAATCCTTTCGAGTTTTCAATAATTCCATATTCGCCAAAAAGTAAGATTTTGGCATAAAATAATGGGTTCTTCATTCAATGCTAAAATTGGTACTGCAAAGTTACAAAATTTAAGCCATTCTTTTTTTAATTTGAGGAAGAGTTTTGTTTTAAAAAATTGTAAATCACATTATTTTTTGATTAATAGTAGTTTTTGGAATATATTTTGACTAAATAATTTAGAATAAATTGGTTAAATTTCAATTAATAATCAATGATTTTAACCGAATTAGCATTAAAAATAGAGAATTAATGTATTAAAATATATAAATTTGTGCCATGTATATCACCGAATATCTATCGAATGAGATAAAACCAGGGAAAGTTAATTCTTCTCCAAGTCAGCTTTTAGAAGTTGTGCAAGAGAATAAATTGACGCATTTACCTTTGTTTAAAGGGTTGGATTTTGTTGGAAATATCTCGGAAGAAGATTTGATTGAATTATCAATTGATGATGAAAAAGTAGATTATACTCCGTATTTGGAGAGTTTTTATCTTTCTGAATCGAGTACGCTTTTAGATGCAATTCAGATGATGTATACGAATCAGGCGAATATCTTACCGATTATTAATGAACAATTGCGTTATGTTGGTTTTATTACGGAAACGGATATTATCAACACGTTTGCAAATTTCCCTTTTGTCGCTGCACAAGGCGTTTCGATGTTAGTTTCGATTGCGGAAAAAGACTTGTCGATGACGGCGATTTCTAATATTATAGAAGTGAATAACGGAAAAATATTGGGAATGATGATTGTTGGAAATAAAGAAGATAGCGTTTATGTTTTGCTGAAATTTAGTTCATCAAACTTGTTAACAATTGGTGAAACATTTGAGCGATATGGATATCAAGTGATTCAAAAATTTTATAACGACGAAAAACAAGAACTTCTGCAAAGTCGTTATGCACAATTGTTAAAATACATGAATACCTAATGATAAAAGTTGCACTTTTTGGACAAAAAACAAGTACGTCTTTAACGGATATTATTCCACCATTTATTAATTATTTAATTCAGAACGAAATTGCTTTTTGTGTTGAGCAAAATTTTCTTCAAATCTTAAAAGAAACAACTGATTTTGATACTGATAATGTAGAAACCTATACTTCTCATGATGATTTAGACAAATCGGTTAAATTCTTATTCAGTTTTGGTGGAGACGGAACAATTTTATCAGCAACTACAATTGTTAGGGATTCTAATATTCCAATTATTGGTGTAAATACGGGACGTTTAGGCTTTTTAGCAACAATTAATAAAAGTGTGTTATTGGAGCAAATGGATAGTTTTTTCAATGATGATTATAACATTATTCCACGAACTTTATTAACCGTTAAAAGAAGTGATGGTGTAGAAATTGAAAATAATTTTGCGATTAACGAAGTGACTGTAGTTCGCCGTGAAACAACGAGTATGATTACGGTTGATGCTTATTTAAACAATGAATTTTTAAATTCTTTTTGGTCTGATGGTTTGATTATTTCTACGCCAACAGGTTCTACAGGATATTCGTTAAGTTGTGGTGGACCAATTGTTCATCCGTCTAATCAAAATTTTGTCATTACACCTGTTGCGCCACATAATCTAAATGTGCGTCCATTAGTTGTGTCAGAAAACGAAAAAATTGACTTAAAAATACGCAGTAGAGCTAATGAATATTTCCTTTCGTTAGATTCTCGTAACTTTCCTTTAACAACTGACGTCGAATTGACAATACAAAAAGCTGACTTCAAAATCTTAATCGTTGAAGCTATTGACGCGACTTATTTCACAACTTTGAGAGAAAAAATGCTTTGGGGTTCAGATAAAAGGAATTAAAATTTACAATAAAACTTCTTAATTTTTGTTAAATCAGTTACGTTGAATTGACTTTTGTTTATATTTGTTCGAATTTAAAAGAAGATAAAAAGCAAAAGCCGAAAAAATAACACAACTTATGAGGAGATTATTTTTGTTTGTTTTTATATTATGTTTTTCGCAATTAACTTTTGCGCAAAGACATGAACTCGGAATTTTTGCTGGTGGAGCAAATGTGATTGGAGATGTTGGTAAAGCCAGTTATATCAATCCATTTCCTACTAAAACTGAAGCAGGAGGTAAAATATATTTACCAATTTCAATAGGAGGATTATATCGTTTTAATATAAATCCACAAATGGGTTTTAGAGCAAATATATCTTATTCAAAAGTTGGAGCAAGTGATCATCGTTCGAAAGAATATTATAAATTAAAAAGAAATAAAAATTTTCGAAATAATATTGTAGAAGGATCTTTGATGTTTGAGTATAATTTCTTTAACATCAATGATGATCAAGAAAAAGCGCAATCACCTTATATTTTTGTAGGAGTTGGAGCTTTTTCTGCAAAAGGAAAAGAATATGATTACGATGGAACAAACAACGTAATTATCGAAAAAACAAAATATAATACCGATTTAACAATTCCTTTTGGAGTTGGATATAAAGTAAGATTCAATTACAATTGGATTTTATCTTTTGAGACAGGTGTTCGATATACAAATGTTGATTATTTAGATTATAACACTGGAAAATTTACTCAAAATTTTGTAGATGCTGTAGAAACAGGTACTTTGTCTCAATCTGAATATGATAAACGTATATATGGAAACACATCAAACAAAGATTGGTATGTTTTAACAGGAATTTCCTTAACGTACAGTTTTGGTCGACCTGCTTGTTATTGTGATTAAAAAGAATGGAAATTAGTTTAGTAGAACAAATAGATAAAAATAATATACCTAATCACGTTGCAATCATTATGGATGGTAATGGAAGATGGGCTAAGAAGAACGGTAAAGAAAGAACTTTTGGTCACAAAAGTGCTTTGGGAGCTGTACGATCTTCAATCGAAACTTGTCGAAAATTAGGTATAAAACATCTTACACTTTACGCATTTTCTACTGAAAATTGGAACCGTCCAAAATTAGAAGTCAATGTTTTAATGACTTTATTAAGTTCTGCAATTAAGGACGAAATAAATGAATTACACAAAAATGGAGTTCGCTTGAATGTGATTGGAGATTTATCAAAATTACCAAAAAAAGCATTCAAAGATTTGACTCAAGCAATAGAAAAAACGAAAGACAACACAGCTTGTGTTTTGACATTAGCATTAAGTTATGGTTCGAAAGAAGAACTATTACACGCGATGAAATCTATTGCGCAAAAATATAAAGACGGAGAAATATCCGACAATGATTTTAATGAAGAATTAGTTCATCAAAACTTATATACACACGATTTACCTATGGTAGATCTTATGATTAGAACAAGTGGCGAAACCAGAATTAGTAATTTCTTGTTGTGGCAAATTGCTTACGCAGAATTATATTTTACAGAGGTTTTGTGGCCTGATTTTAACGAGGAAGAATTTTATAAAGCAATTTTAAGTTACCAAAACAGAGAACGTAGATTTGGTAAGATAAGCGAGCAACTAACGAACTAATCGAACTGAAATAGAGGATTATGAAGAAAATTTTTTGGACAATGTGTATGCTTGGAGCTTACATGGCACAAGCGCAAGTCGTAGATTCTACGAAAACCATTGATTCAACACAACAAGATAATTTTGTCTTAGATTATACCAATGCACGAACTTTCAAATTGAAAGATATCGTTGTAACAGGTGACTCTAAATATTCTAAGAATCAAATTATCCGTTATGCAGGTTTTGCTATCGGTGAAGAGATAGAATTACCAGGTACGAAGGTAAATAATGCTGTAAAAAAATTATGGAGATCTAATATTTTCTCTGACATCGACTTGTATGTAGATAAAATAGAAGGTAACGAAGTAACATTAGAGCTTGCCTTGGTTTCAGTTCCTAGTTTAGGAGAAATTAAGATTAACGGTGTGAAAAAATCGCAACGCGAAGATTTAATCAAACAAAATAAATTAAATCCAGGTGTTAAGATTACACAAAGTTTAATCAATACGACAAATAATAAAATCAAAGATTATTATACTGGAAAAGGTTATCCTAACACAACAATTAATGTAGAACGTCAGCCAATTGTTGGTAAAGAAGACGAAGAAAACATTACATTAAATGTGAATCGTGGAGAGCGTGTAAAGATTAAGAAAATCATTTTCGAAGGAAATGAAAACTTAACTGCTGCTCGTTTACGTAAAAAAGGGATGAAAAATACCAAACAGAAATCTATCAATATTTTCAAGTCATCTAAAATGATTCCTGAAAAATTCCAGGAAGATTTAAAAACTTTGGTTGATGAGTATAAATCTGTTGGTTTTAGAGATGCTAAAGTTGAGTCATACAACATCGAAAAAGTTGATGATAAAAACTTATTAGTTAAAATTAAAGTTAACGAAGGAAAACCATATTTCTTAGGAGATGTAACGTTTTCTGGAAACTCAATTTATACTTCTGAACAGTTACAGCGAATTTTTGGTTACAAAACAGGAGATCATTATGACGCAGTAGGTATCAACAAAAAGATTTCTGGATCAGAAAAAGACGATGATATTTCTACGTTATATATGGATAGAGGGTATTTGTTTGCTCGTGCTATTCCTGTAGAAAAAAGTGTAAAAAATGATACAATCGATCTTGAAATTAAAGTTTTCGAAGGTACACAAGCTACACTTAATAAAGTAACGATTAACGGTAATACAGAAGCACACGATCATATTTTATACCGTGAGTTAAGAACTAAACCAGGAGATTTATTCTCTAAATCGGACATTAAGCGTACGATGATGGAGTTAGCTTCTTTGGGATACTTAGAACCAACGCAAATAGTTCCAGATATTCAACCAAATCAAGATAATAATACAGTTGATGTGGAGTGGAAAGTTGCGCCAAAATCATCTTCTCAAGTAGAATTACAAGGAGGATATGGTGCAGGGACTTTCATTGGTACATTAGGATTAACTTTCGGGAATTTCTCATTAAAGAATTTTTTCAATAAAAAAGCTTGGAAACCAATTCCAATGGGAGATGGACAACAATTATCATTAAGAGCACAAGCTGGTAACGGATATAAAAATTATAGTTTATCATTTGTTGAACCTTGGATTGGAGGAAAACGCCCTACAGCTTTATCAACGTCTTTTTATTATTCGCAATATGATTACCGTGATAATTATGGAGAAAAAGCGAAATTGGATATCTTAGGAGCTTCAGTTGGGTTAACTAAGTTATTAACTTGGCCAGATGATTATTTCCGTTTATCAAACTCAATTTCTTATCAGTTATATAACTTCGATAATTATGCGATGTCTGTTGGTAATATGCAATATGAAAATGGTTCGTCAAACAACTTAAACTACACATTAGGTTTAACACGTAATTCTGCTGGACCAGACCCTATTTTCCCACAATCAGGATCAGAAATTAGTTTATCGTTTACGACAACATTTCCTTATTCAGCTTTTAATAACAAAGACTATACAAACATGTCTGATGTAGAAAAATTCAAATGGTTAGAATATTATAAATTCAAAGCTAAAGCATATTTCTACAAAGAATTAACTGGTAAATTAGTTTTAAAAGCCGGTGGAGAGTTTGGAGTTTTAGGAACATATAACCGTAAAATTGGAACAATTCCTTTCGAACGTTTTTACTTAGGAGGAACAGGTCTTACACAAAATCGTTTCGATGGACGTGAGATTATTTCATTAAGAGGTTACGAAGATGCAACAAATTCTGGTGGACAAACAGGAGATATTACGCCAGAAGGAGGTGGTACGATTTATAATAAATATTCATTAGAATTGCGTTATCCAATCACAATGAGCCAAACAGCTAAAATTTATGCATTAACTTTTGCGGAAGGAGGTAACGTTTGGAACAATACAAGTGAATTTAAACCGTTTGAATTAAAACGTTCTGCAGGGGCAGGTGTTCGTATTTACATGCCAGCATTTGGTTTATTAGGATTCGATTTCGGATATGGATTTGATAAAGGATTTGGACAAACAGAACGCTCAGGATGGCAAACTCACTTTATTATTGGACAACAATTCTAATAAATTGAATAAATTTGCTTAGAACATTTTGGCATAATTTTAGAATTAACACACCACAAATATGAAAAAATGGATTAGTTTTATAGCGTTGTTCTTTGGATTAGCAAGTTTCTCTTTTGCGCAAAGATTTTGTTATGTAGACAGTCAGTATATTTTAGAAAATTTACCAGAATATACATCGTCTCAAAACAAATTAAAATCTCAAACAGAGTCTTGGCAAAAAGAAATTGAGCAAAAACAAGAAAATTTAGCTAAATTACAAGCCGAATTCGAAGCCGAAAAGATTTTATTAACGGCAGAACAGGTGAAAGAGCAAGAGAAAAAGCTAGCTGATGAAGTAGCGGCTGTAAGAATTTTGCAAGATAAACGTTATGGACCAAATGGTGATTTAGTTAATCTGAGAAGATCAATGGTAAAGCCTTTACAAGATCAAATTTATAATGCGACAAAAGAAGTTGCAGATAAAAGAGGATATGGTTTTGTATTTGATAAAGGAAGTGATTTAATCATGATTTATACAGATCCAAAGTTTGACATAAGTAGAGAAGTATTAATGACTTTAAGACCAGAGTTGAAACCAAATAATTCAAAAACATCAACTTCTGGAAATAATAAAACTAGTAATAGTAGCAATAAAACAAGAAAATAAATTTTAAAAAACAAATTAGACTAGAAATGAAACAAATTAGATTGATAGCAGTATTTACAATGATGGTTTTCGGAAGCGTTTTATCTTTCGCTCAAGAAATTGCACATATTGATACGCAAGCAGTAATTGAATCAATGCCAGCTTACAAAAAAGCAGAGGCTGATTTACAAGCATTAGGTAAAAAACACGAAGATGCTATCGCAAAATTACAAGCAGACTATAAAACTTTTATGGAAACTGCTCAAAAAGATTTAGCTGGTAAATCTCAAGAAGAGGCTCAAAAATTAATTGCAGCGAACAAATACCAAGAGAAAGAGCAAGAAATGCAAAAGAAATACGAAACGTATGCAAAAGCTGCTCAAGATGAAATGCAAGCAAAAGAGAAAGCTTTAATGGATCCAATCGAGAAAAGAGTAATGGATGCAATTAATGCTGCTGCTGCAAAAAAAGGAGTTAAATATGTTTTACCTGCAGGTGTTTTAGTTTACAAAGCTGGAGGATACGACTTATTAAATGACGTTAAAAAAGAATTAGGATTATAATTTTAAGATATTAATAATACCTTCAAGCCACTATTTTAGTGGCTTTTTTTATATATGAAAAGAATTTTAGTTACCGGAGCGAATGGTCAGTTAGGTCAATCGATTTTAGAGCAATCAAAAAACTACAAGGAAATTGAATGTTTTTTTGTCACTCGAAATGAATTAGATATTACGAATGAAGAATTAATTAATCATTATTTCGAAGATAAATCATTCGATTTTGTTGTCAATTGTGCAGCTTATACAGCGGTTGATAAAGCTGAAGATGATCAAGAGAATGCTTATTTAGTAAACGCAAAAGCAACAGAATTTTTAGCAAAAATCACGAATCAAAAAGGAATTCCTTTTATTCACGTTTCGACAGATTATGTATTTGATGGAACTGAAGCTCAACCTCGTCTAGAAACAGATCAAACAAATCCTATAGGGGTGTATGGTCAAACAAAATTAGATGGCGAAAATTTAGCATTAGAAAACAATTCTAAAACGATTATTTTACGCACAGCTTGGGTTTATTCTCGATTTGGAAATAATTTCGTTAAAACGATGCTTAGGTTGTTTAATGACAAAGATTCGATCTCTGTTGTAGCAGATCAAATTGGTTCGCCAACAAATGCAATTGATTTGGCTGATGTAATCTTAACGATTATTTTGAAAGATGATTTAACCTATGGAATTTTTAATTATTCGAATGAAGGAAAATGTTCTTGGTTTGAATTTGCGCAAAAAATTAAAGAATTGTCTAATTCAACAATCGAAATTAATCCTGTTCCAACTTCAGCTTATCCGACAAAAGCGAAACGTCCTGCGTATAGTTTATTGGATAAATCGAAAATAAAAGAAGTTTATCAATTTGATATTCCGACTTGGGAAGATAGTTTGAAAAAAGAATTGAAACACCTGATTTAGTTTCAATTTTAATAACATAAAAAAGCTCGAGAAATTCTCGAGCTTTTATTTATCTGACAGATTATTGATTAATCTAAAATCTCAAAACGAGTATAAGGTTGCAACGCTTTCGGAATTTTTACTGTTCCATCAGCTTGTTGGTGATTCTCTAAAATTGAGGCTAAAATACGTGGTAAAGCCAAAGCAGAACCATTTAAACTATGTGCTAATTGAGTTCCGTTTTCATCTTTGTAACGTAATTTCAAACGATTCGCTTGGAAAGTCTCAAAATTAGATACAGATGAAACTTCTAACCATTTTTCTTGCGCTTCAGAGAAAACTTCAAAATCGTATGTAATTGCAGATGTAAATCCTGTATCACCACCACAAAGTCTTAAAATACGGTATGGTAATTCTAAATCTTCTAAAATTCCTTTTACGTGCTCAATCATTCCGTCTAAAGCAGCGTAAGAATTTTCTGGTTTTTCGATACGTACAATCTCAACTTTCTCAAATTGGTGTAAACGATTTAATCCTCTAACATCTTTTCCATAAGAACCCGCTTCACGACGGAAACATGGTGAATATGCAGTCAACGTAATTGGTAAATCTTCTGCTTTTACAATTGTATCACGGTAAATATTCGTCACAGGAACTTCCGCAGTAGGAATCAAGTACAAATCATCTTCTCCAATATAATACATTTGTCCTTCTTTGTCTGGTAACTGTCCAGTTCCATAACCAGAAGCCTCATTCACAACGAAGGGAGGAACAATTTCTGTATAGCCAGCATCAGAATTTTTATCTAAGAAAAATTGTGTTAAAGCACGTTGCAAACGAGCACCTTTTCCTTTGTAAACAGGGAAACCAGCTCCGGTAATTTTAACACCTAATTCAAAATCAATGATGTTAAATTTCTTAGCAACTTCCCAGTGTGGCAAATTGTTTGGTTTTGCAGTTGCATCTCCGTGTTCAAAAACGATTTCATTATCATCAGCATCTTTTCCTGCTTTTACGATTTCGTTCGGAATATTCGGGATTTGATACAAAATATCTTTAACGGATGTTTCGTAAGACGATAATAAATCTTGTAACTCTTTTGATTGAGTTTTTAAATCAACCGTTTTGTTTTTTAATTCATTAGCCTCTTCCGATCTTCCATCTTTAAACAAATTACCAATTTCTTTTGCTAATTTGTTGGATTCAGCTAATACATTATCTAATTCAAATTGTGTTTTACGACGAAGTTCATCCACATTTAAAACTTCATCAACAAGATCTAATTGTTTGAAGTTACGTTTTTTAAGTCCTTCAATTACACGATCTTTGTTTTCTTGAATGTAAGAAACTACTAGCATACTTTTATTAAATTTATACAAATGTATAAATAATTAATTTTTTAGAATAAAGATTAAATGATTTAGGATCAAAAATTAATCAAAATCAATTAATTTTTAAATTTAACTGTCTTCATTAGATAAATAATTGACACAATGTTTTTTACAAAAAATATTCAAAAATTGTAAAACTATTTATAATTGATTAAAAATCAATAGTTTAAATTTTATTTATTGAGAATTGATTAATACAATTATATTACATTGATTTTACATGCTGTTGTTTACGTTTCGAAATACATTTGTCAAAGAAAATTAATCGAAAATTATTAATAATTAAAACAATAAAACAATGAAAAAATTTTTCGCAGTAGTTGCAGTAGCAGCTTTATCTTTAGGAGCAGTATCTTGTGGTGAGAAAAAAGCAGAAGAAGCAGTAGAAAATACAACTGACTCTTTAGCAACTCAAACTGACTCTTTAGCAGCTCAAACTGATTCTTTAGCAGCTAAAACTGATTCTTTAGTAGAAAAAACTGATTCTTTAGCAACTAAAGTTGAAGGTGCAGCTAAGGAAGTAGCTCCAGCTACTGAAGCTCCAGCAAAATAATTTGAAATAACATTCAGATCATATAAAGAAACCACTTATTAGATAAGTGGTTTTTTTATGCTGTTTTTCGATGTAAATAGCGAGTTAACTTGATAGATAAATCTAAAAGTATAATTTTAGAATTACCATTTCGCTCGATATGATACGACGCTTCATTAATTTCATTTAAAATATCTTCGATATTAGCTCCATGTATAAAAGGCGCAAAACCTTGCCATTTAAAACCTTCTGCATTAATTTGTAAAAAAACTAAATCATCAGATTGATACGTTTTTAACAAAGCTTGACGAAAAATCTCTGAACAATAATTCAAAAAATCTTTTTGTTCACTTCTCGACCAACTTGCAATTTGATTCGACCAATCAATCAAATCTTTTAAAACGGTTGGCGTTTTGGCTGCCATAAAGGCTTTTCGAACCCAAGTCACAAAATACTTATCGAATAAATGTTCGTCATCATTCAATTGATGCAACGCTTCTCGTACATTTCCTTGCGATAAAAAAGCGATATGTTGCGCTTTTTCTGGATTAATATTTTTCTTCTCAATTAGATAATTCTTTATATCCGATTGCGATAAACGAGGAATTTTAACCAATTGACAACGAGAAGTAATAGTTTGTAGAATCAAATCTTCACGTTCTGTTACCAATAAAAAAAGTGTTTTTTGAGGCGGTTCTTCAATTATTTTCAACAATTTATTTGCAGCTGCAGTAGTCATTTCCTCAGCTTGCCAAATAATCATGATTTTATAGCCTCCTTCGTAACTATTTAGCGCTAATGTTTTGACGATTTCATCCGCTTCATCAACAGGAATAACGCCTTGTTTTTTCTCAATACCAAGATGAGACATCCAATCCGTTAAATTTCCATAGACATTTTCGTCTACAAAAGTTCGCCAATCGTTTAATAAATACTTAGCAAGTGGCTTTTTTACACTTTCTGTTGCTGAATAAGGAAAAGAAAAATGTAAATCGGGATGTTGTAATTTATCAACTTTCAGATTGCATTGTTCGTTATTCAAACCACACAAAACTTCACGTGCATAAGCAATTGCCAAAGCCAAAGTTCCCGAACCTTCTGGACCAGAAAAAAGCTGAGCATGACTTATACGACCATCTTTTATAGATTGTTGAAGCTTGTTTTTAATCTCCTGTTGTCCAATTATATTTTCCCAAAGCATAGTCCAAAGTTACTATTTTTATTTTTCAGAATTTATCATACTTTTTAATCGATTGATTTCTTCTAAATTAGCAATTCCAGAATCATCAATCATCGCTGATGAATGAAAGTAAGTAGCGTTTGTATATGAATCAATTTCTTCAATATTTGTTGAGCGCAAACCACCTCCAGGCATAATTGTGATTTGATTTTCTGCTTTTTTAACAAGGTTTTTTAATTCACGTTTTCCATCATAAACATTACTATCTAAACCAGAAGTTAAAATAGTTTTGAATCCTAAATCAATCACGATTTGAAGTGAATTTTCGGCATCAGAAGTTCTGTCAAAAGCGCGATGAAAAGTACAAGGAAAAGGTTTTGCAAGTTCAATTAATTCATGATTTCGTTCAAAATCGATTTCGTTATCTTCATTCAAAATTCCAAAAACAAAACCATCAATTCTAAAATTTTTAATCATGATGATTTCAGATTTCATTTGTTCAAATTCTTCATCAGAATAACAAAAGTCTCCATCACGAGGGCGAATCATCACCATAATTTCTTTATCTGTTTCTTTTCTTAATGTTTTGATATCTTCAAAACTAGGTGTAATTCCGCCTGTTGAAACATCAGCACATAACTCGATTCTATCTGCATTTGATTTTGCTGCAACTAAAGCTGATTCTAAATTAAAGCAAGCAATTTCTATTTTTTTCATTTTGTAATAGATTTTCCGTCAATTAAACGATTTCCAGTTTCATCATAAACCGCAAAGTTAAAGCCAGGATGAATACAATATGAACCATATTCGCCTTGTTTGTTAATTGCAATAAAACCAACTTGAATCGCCGATAAATCTTTTTTACGCGATTTTGTTAATTTAATGATTCGATGAACAGCCTCCTTACATGCATTTTCTGGCGAATAACCTTGACGCATCAACTCCACAACCAAATGACTTCCCGCAATACGAATCACTTCTTCACCATGACCAGTAGCGGTTGCTGCACCAATTTCGTTATCAACATATAAACCTGCGCCGATAATTGGTGAATCACCAACACGTCCGTGCATTTTGTACGCCATTCCGCTCGTAGTACAAGCTCCAGAAAGATTTCCATAGGAATCTAAGGCAATCATTCCAATTGTATCATGATTTTCGATATTGATAGGCATCTGATAATTAGTATCTTTCAACCATTCTTTCCACTCTTTTTCGGAAACATCAGTTAATAAATTCTCTTTTTTGAAGCCTTTTTCCAACGCAAATTGAAGTGCACCATTTCCAACTAACATCACGTGTGGTGTATCTTCCATTACCTTTCGCGCAACAGAAATTGGATGTTTGATATACTCTAAACTAGCAACAGAACCAATATTTGCTTGATCGTCCATAATACATGCATCTAAAGTTACTTTTCCATCGCGATCAGGACGTCCACCATAACCAACACTTCGTTCATTTGGATCAGCTTCGACCAATTTTACGCCTTGCTCTACAGCATCTAAAGCTGTTCCATTATTACCTAAAACTTTCCAAGCTTCGGCATTAGCTTCAATTCCAAAACGCCAAGTAGAAAGAACAATTGGTTTATTGATTTTTGTTGAAGTAGTTGATCTTTTAGATGTAGTTTGCGCATTAAGATCAAGTTTTGTTGTACCTAAAAGTAAGCCTAAAGCTCCAAGATTTTTTATGAAATTTCTTCTATTACTCATGTGTTAATCGATTTCTAAATTGTGTTAAAACAAATATAATCCATATTATTGTATAACAGAATTTCTGTCAATCAAAACACTAAAAACTAATGAGATCAA
The DNA here is from genome assembly GCF_002431085.1 of Empedobacter sp. UBA5924. Classification (NCBI taxonomy): domain Bacteria; kingdom Pseudomonadati; phylum Bacteroidota; class Flavobacteriia; order Flavobacteriales; family Weeksellaceae; genus Empedobacter; species Empedobacter sp. UBA5924. The sequence goes on along the minus strand of NZ_DJDM01000028.1, from coordinate 94,043 downwards.
CTTTACTATCATTTATTCTGATGATGTTTTCATCATTAATTTTTGCTCAGAAAAATAATTATGCACAATATGTTAATCCGTTTATTGGAACAGGTGGACATGGACATACATTTCCTGGAGCGACTTTACCATTCGGAATGGTTCAACTTTCTCCAGATACTCGAATTGATGGAAGTTGGGATGGTTGTGGTGGTTATCATTATTCTGATGATTTTATTTATGGTTTTTCACATACACATCTAAATGGAACAGGAGTTTCTGATTATGGTGACATTATGTTGATGCCAACGCTTAATCAGAAAGGATTTAATCAGACTGATTATGGTTCTAAATTTTCGCATAAAAATGAAAAAGCAACAGCAGGATATTATCAAGTTTTGTTAGATAAATATAATGTCAATGTTCGATTAACGGCAACAACTCACGTTGGTTTGCATGAATATACTTTTAATAAAGCTGGTGACGCAAATATCATTTTAGATCTTAATCATCGTGATAAATTAGTTGACGGAGAAGTGAAAATTGTAGACGCTAAAACACTTTATGTTTACAGAAATTCGGAAGAATGGGCGAAGAATCAAAAGATTTTTGCCAAGATAGAATTTAATGTTCCATTGAAATTAACTGCTTCAAAAGACGGAAATATAATATCTAAAACATTTAAAGGAAATGAAATTGCCTTGGCTTTTGGTAAAAAAGTAAAGAAAGGTGAGAAGATTATGGTAAAAGTGACCTTATCTACAACTGGATATAATGGAACGGATGTTAATAGCAAAGAATTAACAACTTTTGATTTTTCTAAAACGAAAGCCGCTGCTGAAAAGGCTTGGGACAAAGAATTATCGAAGATTGAAGTGAAATCTTCAGATAAGAATAAACTAACTATTTTTTATACAGCGATGTATCACACGATGATGCAACCAAATATTTCGCAAGATTTGAATGGAAATTATCGTGGAATGGACGATCAAATTCATTTGGCAAATAATTTCGATTATTATTCGGTTTTTTCACTTTGGGATACTTTTCGTGCTGCGCATCCTTTGTATACCTTGATTGAGAAGAGAAGAACGATTGATTTTATTAACACATTTATCAAGCATTACGAACAAGGTGGACGTTTACCTGTTTGGGAATTAGCGAGTAACGAAACCGATTGTATGATTGGTTATCACTCGGTTTCTGTGATTGCTGATGCAATGGTAAAAGGTTTCAAAGGCTTTGATTATGAGAAAGCTTATGAAGCAGCAAAACATTCGGCAATGTTAGATCATTTGGGATTGAAAGCTTACAAACAAAACGGATTTATTTCGATTGACGATGAACACGAATCAGTTTCTAAAACATTAGAATATGCGTACGATGATTGGTGTATTGCGCAAATGGCATTGATTTTAAATAAACACGACGATTATAATTACTTTATCGAACGTTCTCAATATTGGAAAAATTTATTCAATCATGAGACAAAATTTATTCAGCCAAAGAAAAATGGAGGTTGGCTAAAACCTTTTGATCCGCGTGAAGTAAACAATAATTACACAGAGGCGAATGGTTGTCAATACACGTTTTTTGCACCGCAAGATATTAATGGAATGATTGATTTTTATGGTGGAAAAGATGGTTTTGATGCAAAATTAGATGAATTATTTAATGCACCATCAGAAACAACAGGTCGGGAGCAAGTGGATGTTACGGGACTTATCGGGCAATATGCGCAAGGAAATGAGCCGAGTCATCACGTGGCTTTTTTGTACAATTACATTGATAAGCCAAAAAAAACAAAAGAATTGGTTCATAAAATTTTGAATGAACATTACAAAAACTCGCCAGATGGATTGATTGGAAATGAAGATTGTGGGCAGATGAGCGCGTGGTACGTTTTGGCTTCGATGGGAATTTATAGCGTTACGCCAGGTTCGGGAATGTGGACGACTGTTGAGCCGTATTTTGATGAAATCACGATTAATCTAGAAGATGGAACGAAGCGTATAATCACGAAAAATAATTACAAAGAAAATCAATTTTTAGGATTTGAATTTTTGAAAGATAGAGAGATTAAACCTATTTCTGAAAGTGAAAAAATTGTAACAATTCCAGTTTTGGTTGCTGAAGACAGATCATTTCAAAATAAAATGAATGTTGAAGTAAAATCTTCTGAACCAAATGCGAAAATCTATGTTTCTGTGAATGGTAAAAAAGCAGAAATCTATAAAAAACCAATTTCAATCAAAGAAACAACTACAATTTCTTCTTTTGTGGAAGTGAATGGAAAGAAAAGTAAAACAATTTCTGGAACATTTACTAAGAAACCAAATGATTATACAATTCAGTTGAATTCTACCTACACACCGCAATATCATGCAGGTGGATATGATCAAAATTTTGATGCAATTGTTGACATGAAAAAAACGAAATCCGTTTCTTCGGTTGTCATGAATTTCTTGCAAGATTCTCGTTCTTGGATTGTCTTACCTACAAAATTAGAAGTCTATACATCGAAAGATAATCAGAATTTTAAATTGGTTGGAATGTTAGAAAAACAAGTTGATGCATTTGATAATAACGTGTTTTCTGATTCATGGAAAATTCAGTTTAAAGAAGAAAAAGCACGTTACATCAAAGTAAAAGCAACAAATTATGGTGCTTTCCCAAAAGGTCATTTAGCAGAACCTTTTCAAGGAAAGTCGTATATTTTTGTAGATGAAATAACAGTGAAATAGTGAATAAAAAGTTAATTGTTTTTAATTTAATCGTTATTGGATTAATACTTTTATTTCCAATAATAAATTTTTGTTGGATACATAGTTCTTCAAATTATACTTTTTGGGATATTTATTATCAAACCGAATATCATGAAATTATTTACATTCTTATTGGAATAATTATTTTCTCAAGTTTAATTAGTTTGTTTAAATACAGTAAGTTGATTAATGTTAATTTAGTTTTAACTTCAGTTTTTTTTATGATTATAATTGGAGTATTTATAAATGACATAATTAAATTAAAAAAGGAAGAAAAAGAATACATAGAAAGAGCAAAAGAAGATATTAAAAATGATAAAATTATTTTTCTTCATTCAGGAGGATTTCCTTTACCAGAATTTAGTTCTGAAACCTATGCTAAAATTGACAGTATTCACAATAAATATGGAGTAGATTATATAAATATTGGAGTTTTAGATTTTAAACATGATAAATTAGAACTAAAATATGAAGAAACTGTAAAGCCTTATCTTGAAAAACGTAATGGTAAAGATTGGAAGAAACGAATGCAAAAAGAATTAGATGCAATAAAAAAGGAAAAACTTTATTAACTAAACTTTAGTTAACTTTTTCGTAACTTTATATTCGAAATTAAAGAAAATGCAAACAGAAATTTTAAACAAAACATTACAAAATCGTTCTATCAATCCAACAGCGATGCGTTTGTTGGTTTTAGATAAATTGATGAAAACTGACGTTGCATTAAGTTTAGCTGATTTAGAAATTGAGATGGATCAAGCAGATCGCGTTACGATTTATAGAACATTAAAAACGTTTGAAGAAAATAAATTAATTCATTCCATAGAGGACGGAACGGGTTCTAAAAAATATGCGCTTTGTGAGTCGAGTTGCAAATGTACGCCTGAGTTTACGCATGCTCATTTTCATTGTAACAATTGTAATCAGACGTTTTGTTTGAGAAATATTCATTTGCCAGAAATCAATCTACCCAAAAATTTCGAAGTCGAACAATCTTCTTTTATCTTAAAAGGAATATGCGATCAATGTAAATCCTAAACTTTGCAACCAGATTGCAGCAACAACTTTATAATTTTGAAATATAAATTTTTAATTATGTCTAAAGCTTGTTGTAGTACGTCAAATGACGAACATAAAGATACTCATAATCACAATCACGAAGGTCATGACCACGAACACAATAATAGTAAAATTTTATTAGGTGCCAGTTTAGCTATTTTCTTTGCCGGAATTTTTGTTCAATATGTTTTAAAACCAACTTGGTTTGTTGATAATCAAATTATTCGTTTGATATGGTTTGGCATTTCTTATATTATAGTAGCATTTCCTGTTTGGGGAGAAGCCTTTAAATTAGCTAAAAAGCTAGATTTCTTCAATGAATTTTCGTTGATGGGAATTGCGACTTTAGGTGCTTTCATTATTGGCGAATATCCAGAAGGTGTAGCGGTAATGTTGTTTTATACAATTGGCGAAATGTTCCAAGAAGCGGCGGTTAATAAGGCAAAAGGAAATATTAAAGCCTTATTAGATGTTCGTCCAGACACAGCGCATGTTTTACGAAATGGTAATTTCGAAACAATAAAACCACAAGATGTGGTAATTGGAGAAACAATTCAGGTAAAAGTTGGGGAAAAAGTTCCGTTAGATGGAATTATGATTTCAGATAAAGGAAGTTTTAATACTGCGGCTTTGACGGGAGAAAGTAAACCTTCAACGTATAAAATAGGAGAAACTGTTTTGGCAGGAATGTTAAATCTTGAAAATGTAATTGAAATTCAAACGACGAAAAAATTTGAAGATAGTTCGATTGCAAAAATTTTACAAATGGTTCAAGATGCAGCTTCTCGCAAAGCTCCAACTGAATTATTTATCCGAAAATTTGCAAAAATATATACGCCAATTGTTTTCTTTTTAGCGGCTGCTTTGGTGATTACTCCTTATTTCTTTGTTGATAATTACGATTTTAATGATTGGTTATACAGAGGTTTAGTTTTCTTGGTTGTTTCTTGTCCTTGTGCATTAGTTATTTCGGTTCCATTGGGTTATTTTGGTGGAATTGGAGCAGCTTCACGCAACGGAATTTTAGTAAAAGGTTCTAACTTTTTAGATTTAATGGCGAAAGTAAACACAGTTGTGATGGATAAAACAGGAACAATGACGGAAGGCGTTTTCGAAGTTCAAAAAATTGAAACTAATCTTCCTGAAAACGATTTTTTAAATCTTGTTTCGGCTTTAGAAAAGCAATCTACGCATCCAATTGCGAAAGCGATTGTGGCAAGTCATCCTTCAGAATTGAAAGCGATAGAAGTGGAAGAAATTTCTGGAAAAGGTTTGAAAGGAAAAGTTGATGGAAAAATAGTTTTAGCTGGAAATACTAAATTATTAGATCATTTCTCGATTCAATATCCACAAGAAATTCATGATATTGTAGAAAGTATTGTGGTGGTTGCAGTTGATGAAAAATATGCAGGATATATTACAATTGCTGATAAAATCAAGGAAGATGCGCAACAAGCAATTCAGAAAATGAAAGCTTTAGGTGTTTCGAAAACGATTATGTTGAGTGGAGATAAAAATACCATTACGCAAAAAGTTGCAAAAGAAGTTGGTGTTGATGAAGCTTTTGGTGGATTGTTACCAGAAGGAAAAGTAGAGAAAGTTGAAGCATTGAAAAAAGATCAAAATCAAGTGGTGGCTTTCGTAGGTGATGGAATCAATGATGCGCCTGTTCTAGCGCTTTCTGATGTCGGAATTGCGATGGGTGGACTTGGAAGCGATGCTGCGATAGAAACTGCAGATGTTGTAATCCAAACCGATCAACCTTCTAAAATTGCAACGGCGATAAAAATTGGTCGTGAAACAAAAAAGATTGTGATTCAGAATATCATTTTAGCAATGGGCGTTAAAATTATCGTGCTTTTCCTTGGAGCAGAAGGAATTGCCAATATGTGGGAAGCTGTTTTTGCAGATGTAGGTGTTGCTTTATTAGCAATTTTGAATGCTGTTCGAATTCAACGAATGAAATTTTAGATAAAAAATAAAGCGATCAATTGATCGCTTATTTTTTTATGTATAAATCTTTCATCAAATCTAAATCAACCTTTAAAATATCAGTTAAATAATTTTCGACTGAACCAAAATTCTTATTAATCGCTTCATAAGAGCTTTCCAAATATTCAGGTAAAACATCAATTAGATATTTATAATTCGGATCGATCTTTAAGATGTGTGCATATTTTTGTTCCAAAAAGATATTAGAAGCCAAGTAATCATCCATAATTGTATCTAAATCGACTTTCAAAGCAGATAAAATCATTGCTGTTGCAAATCCAGTTCGATCTTTTCCTGCAGTACAATGAAATAAAATTGGCGTTCTATTTTTATGTTGAATAATATCAAAAAAGCTTTTGTATTGCGTTTGACATGTTTTATCTAAAACAAAATCCTCGTAGATTTTACACATAAATTCTTTCGGATTTGAAATTCCAGCTTTGAATTGTTTCACTAAATTTTCGAAATGTCCAGAAGAAATATCCAAATGAACTTCGTGATTACAACTATTTGGAATGCGATCTTGATTTTTTAAACGTTCGTAAGTCGTGCGTAAATCAATAATTGTTCGAATTGGAAAATCGTTTAAAATCTCCAAATCATCATCTGTCAAATTTGCTAAATCATCAGATCGAATTAACAATCCTTTTCTAATGACTTCATTTTTTGTGTTAATTATTCCACCTAAATCTCTGCAATTAAATCCGCCTTCAAGTGGAAGAGTTCTTTGTCCGAGCGAGATTTCGCATAAAGTATTTTCCATTTTCTGTTCGTTTTTTAGGTTATTTTTAATATGTAAAAGTTAAGGTTAATTATTTAGTTATCATATTAAAATCGTATTAAAAAAAGTATAACTTTTTACTTTAACATTTTATTATTCTTATTCAATCTAAATTTACTTTATATTCGTATAGAATTAGAATAAATCTAAATAATCTGATGGGAGATAAAGTGAAAATTGCGAAGGAGAAGTTCATCTTAAAAAAGAAAGAATTTGTGACACCACATCTTATTCGCGTTCATTTGGAAAATGATGATGTATCTTTTTTTAAGGATACAACGTTGGGCGGAACATGTAAATTACTTTTTCCACCGCTTGGGATCCGTGATATTCACTATGCTGAGTATGATGAAGAGAATCAAAAATGGATTTCGCCATCAGAAAAATTTAAACCAGTTTCTCGTACCTATACGTTGCGCGATATTGATGCAAAAAACAATGTGATTGTGATTGATATTGCAAATCATGGATTGAATGGTCCAGGATCGCGTTGGGCAAATGAGGCGAAAGTTGGAGATATGATTGGAGTTTCGATGAAGTCGAAAAAAAAAGATTTGGCTCCAAAAACAGATTTCATTTTCTTGGCTGCAGATTTAACAGGCTTGCCTGTAATTTCAGCAATTATAGAGTCGCTTCCTGCTAAAACAAACGGAATTGTTTGTGTGGAAGTCCCAACAGAAGATGATATTCACCAAATTGAAACGAAAGCAAATTTAGAATTTAAATGGATTGTGAATCAAAATGTAGGAAGCGGAATAGCTTTATATAGTTTGACAAAAAATCAGAAATTTCCGAAACGCAAAGACGGAAAACGATTTGCTTATGTTGCGGGGGAATCTAAATCTGTAAAGGAAATAAAATCATTTTTTAAAGATGATTTAGAATGGAAAAAAGACGAATTTTATTGTACATCGCATTGGAAAGCAGGAAAAGCAGAGAAAAATGCATTAGAAAATTGTCACGATAAAATAGAACAAGAATTGTTGGTAAGAGTTTTCTAAAAACAAGAGGGATATTTAATCAAAAAGCTTTATCAGAAATGGTGAAGCTTTTTTTGTTATCTTTAAATTTCTAATTGCATTAAAATGAAGTATATCTTATTGTTGTTGTTTTCAGTTTCAGTTTTTGGTCAAGAAAAATTTAAAGTAGAATATGAAAGACGGAATTTTATTAATTTGAATGATCCGAATCCAGAATCGAAAAGATTAAGAGAGGAAATGTTTTCGAAACCAAAATATATTGCTCTTTCTGTCGATGCAAATCAATGTCTTTCACAAGAAATAGAACGAATTGATAATTCGCAAGGACCAAAATATTCGATGAAAGTTTTAGGTGGTTTTAAAGATTTGGAAAGCTTTTATGATTTCGATACGAATTCAAAAATAATCATGAGAGAAATGGATTCCAAATTGTATAATATCTCTGATTCCATTGCAACTTATAAATGGAGTATTACGCGAGAATCCAAAAAAATAAAAGGTTATGATGTACGAAAAGCAGTAGCTGTTGACGCTAATTTCAACATAGAAGCGTGGTATGTTCCTTCGATAAAATCAAAATGTGGACCAGATGAATACAATGGTTTGCCAGGATTATTATTAGAACTGAAGAAAACTTCTTTGAAAGATGAAAATCAGTATACAACTTATAAGTTAGAATCAATTTCGATTGACGATAAGCTGAAACTACAAAAACCAACGAAAGGAAAAGTAATTTCGACACCAGAATTTGATAAAATTGAGAAAGAATATTATCAAAAAATACAAGAAAATATCAACAAAAAAACAGGAGTTGATAAAGATGATTAACAAAAAAACGGCTCAATTTTGAGCCGTTTTTTTGTTATTTTGATTCAATAATCGTAAACTTACTTATTAAGAAATTCATCAATTTCAGTGTGGTTATTCAACCAATCTTTTGCCATTTCGAATGCAGATAAATTTTTGCTTAATTCTAGTGGGTGTTCCTTAAGTAATTTTAAAAATTGTTGATTAATCAAATCAATTGTGTAGCGTTCCGCTTGATTAAGCTGTTGTTTTTCTCGGTTTGATGCGTAATAATTATTTTCATTAATAAAATTGAAATAATCATTGACCAATTCCCAAAGTTCAGGAATTCCTTTTCCGATTAATCCAGAACCGATAATTGATTTTCTTTTCCATTGAGAAGATTTGGTTGGTAAAAATTGCAATGAACGAACAATATCCAATTTTGCATCTTTCACTAATTTTTCTTGAAACGAATCTGATTTATTGACAAAAATTAAATCAGCCATTTCCATAATTCCTCGTTTTATTCCTTGTAAATCATCTCCAGAACCCGGAAGTTGAAGAAATAAGAAGAGATCTGAAATTTCATTTACTAAGGTTTCAGATTGTCCAACACCGACAGTTTCAATCAAAATATTTTCAAACCCTGCTGCTTCGCATAATAAAATTGCTTCATATGTACGTGAGGTAACACCACCTAAAGAACCGTTAGAAGCGCTTGGACGTATATAAGCATTCTCTTCTCGCGATAAGTCCTCCATGCGTGTTTTGTCGCCTAAAATACTTCCTTTTGAAAGGGAACTACTTGGATCAATTGCTAAAATCGCTACTTTTTCACCTTTACTTAGAATATATTTCCCCAAAGATTCGATAAAAGTACTTTTACCAACACCGGGAATTCCTGTAATGGCAATTCTTTTTGAAGTTTTGGAAACAGGTAATAAACTAATGATATGTTGCGCTAATTTCAAATCGTCTAAACGATTGCTTTCGGCTAGTGTAATAGCTCTTGATAAGGCAAAACGATCGCCTTCTTTTATTTTTTGAGCAAGTATTTCGGGGTCAATTTTTCGCATAAGACACAATCTTAGATTAAAGATAAAGTCTTAATTAAGAATAAAAAAATACAATCGAAATTTGTGAATGTATTTTATATAGCTCTTGCATTGATTGGTATAAAAAATAAAACAAATATAATTGTTTATATATTTTAAATTCAATTATATAAACTTCATTAATTCGTAATTATGAATTTTTTTGTTCCTCTTTAATTCTTTTTATAAAAGCAGAAGGAGATTCATTCATGATTTGAGTAAAAGTTGTTGTAAAAGTACTATGAGAAGCAAATCCGCAATCACTTGCTAAATAGCTTACTTTCGTGTTAATGTATTTCGGCTCATTTTGAAGTCGATTGACGATATAATTTACTCTCAATTCATTCAAATAAGAATTAAATTGCTTTTGACGATGAGTTTTAATGATTTCAGAAAGATATTTTGTATTCGTTTCAAATTGTTTTGATAATGAAGCAAGGTTAATATCTTTCTTAGTAAAGCCTTTATTCTTCTCAAATAACTCTAATTTTCGAAGTAAGTCATTCTCGGTTTTAGATGAAATGCTAAGGTTATTCGTTGGTTTTTCTTCAATCATAACCTCTGTTGGTGGAGTTGGAGAAATGATTTTATTTGTAACCTCTTCTTTGATTGGTTCAGAAGGAATTTCTTTAATCTCTTTTACAGAACTTATTTCTTCGACAGAAATCTCAGTTGATTGTTTAGTTTTTTTGGAAACAAAGTAAATAATTAATCCTAAGATAATTATCGCTGAAATTAATAATAAAATGATTAACCAAGTTTCCATTTTTTGTAAAATTTATATTCCGAATTAATAAAATAAAACCAATTGATAATCATTAAAATAATTGATTTTCAATGATTATACTATTTGTAAAAATACTCCGAAATTTTGAAATAAAAAAGGCTAACTTTTAAGAGTTAGCCTTTTTTTTGAAATTCATCTTTGCTTGGAGAACAACCACAGCCTTTTGAGCATCCGCCTCCTTTTGAACTAAATGAGTTTCTAATTAATTTTACAACATACCAAACTGCAAATCCGAAAAGGAAAGCGATAAAAATATATTGTATCCAAATATTGTCCATACTATTATTTTAAAAAATGATATGCAATAAATGCAACTACATATGCCAAACCTGTCATAAACCCTGTCTGAATCAATGTCCATTTCCAAGAATTTGTTTCGCGTTTTACGATCGCAATTGTACTCATACATTGCATTGCGAATGCATAAAATAACAACAATGAAACTCCTGTAGCGAGGTTATATGCTGGTTCTCCTGTGTTTTGGTTGATCTCATTTTTCATACGATGAAGTAAACGATCTTTTTGACCATTGTCCTCTACATCAACTTCTCCTAAACTGTAAACCGTTGACATTGTTCCGACAAAAACTTCACGCGCAGCGAATGACGAAATCAAACCAATTCCCATCTTCCAATCGTATCCTAATGGCTCTACAACTGGCTCTATAACTGAACCTAATCTACCCAAATAAGAATGTTCTAATTTATAAGAAGCAATTTCATTTGCTAAATCTTCTTCATTCATTTTTGGATGATGAGCAGTTACAATTTCTTCTGCATTTCTGAATTGTTCTCCAGGTCCGAAAGTTCCTAAAACCCAAAGAATAATCGAAATTGCAAATATGATTTTACCCGCATCAACTAAAAATCCTAACGTTTTTTCCCAAACATTAATTCCAACATTTTTCCAATCAGGAAGTTTGTACGTTGGCATTTCTAAAATTAGGTAACTTTTATGTTTTGCTTTAATGATTAAATCCAATAAAATAGCACTTCCTAATGCGCCTAAAACACCTAAAATGTACATCACAAATAACGCCAAAGCTTGGTAACTTAATCCAAAAATATGTTCGTCGGGAATTACTAAAGCAATTAAAACGATGTAAATTGGTAAACGAGCCGAACACGTCATAAAAGGCGTTACAAGTATCGTTAATAGACGCTCTTTGTCATTTTCGATATTACGTGCAGACATGATTGCAGGAACGGCACAGGCAACTCCAGAAATTAACGGAACAACACTTTTTCCGCTTAATCCAAATGGTTTTAACCATCTGTCCATTAAATAAACCACGCGGCTCATGTAGCCCGTTTCTTCCATTATTGAAATGAATAAAAACAAAATGGCAATTTGCGGAACGAAAACGGCAATCCCTTCTATACCTGGGATTATTGCACCTCCAATGATTTCGTTGATAGGTCCTTCAGGTATTAAACTAATTGCTTTTTCGTCGATCCAACCAAATAAATCTTCGACCATTGTCATTAATGGTGCAGACCACGCATAAACAGCTTGAAAGATTAATAATAAAATTCCTAAAAAGATGATGTATCCAAAAACTGGATGAATCAATGTTTTATCAATTTTATCGGTTAAGGTTTCATTTCCGTCAAAATTATACGAAATAATATCGTTTAATTTATCCTCTAAAATTTTATTTCGATCTAATGCTTCTTTAACTTGTAATCGTTTCGAAACAATAGAATTTTCTTTCTTAATTGTATCTAATTTACTTAGATTTTCTTTCGATTCGAACGGAACTTCTTTCTGAGAAAGATATTGCCAAGCTAAATAATCAGATTTAAGATTAAATTCATTCTTGATTTTTTCTACAATAGAAAGATGCTCTTTCGGAATTTCGTAATGACAATTATATGGAGTTGCTTCTTTTGTAAAAGCTTCTACCAATTCATCAATTCCTTCGCTTGTACGCGCGTTTGTTAAGTATATTTTTGTTTGAAGAAAATCTTCTAACTTTTTCAAATCAATATTTAATCCCTTGCTTTTGATTTCATCTTTCATATTGATGACAAAAATCGCAGGAACGTCTAAATCTCGAACTTGTTGGTACAACAAAATCGATCGTTTTAGATTAGATGGTTCACCAACAACAATCGCCAAATTTGGGTAATGGTTATTGGTTTTGTCTCCTAAAGTTTTGAAAACAATTTCTTCATCCAAAGAGCTTGGATAAATTGTATACGTTCCGGGAAAATCTGTAATTTGGAATTTATTTCCATTTCGTTCTATTTTACCTTCGCGTTTTTCTACCGTCACACCTGGATAATTCCCAACTTTTTGACGAAGATTTGTTAATTTATTAAATAACGAAGTTTTACCAACATTTGGGTTACCAATTAAGGCAATTTTATAATGATTCATTATTTTTTTGTTATCAAAATTTTATCGGCTTCGTTTCTTCTTAAAGCTAAAACAGACTTGTTAGAGATGATACTAATGCAAATAGGACCACCAAACGGAGCCTTATTTTTTACCAATAAACTTGTTCCCGGAATAAAGCCCATTTCGTAAAACTTAGCAGGTATATCTTCTGTACTAAATCCAGTTACAACTGCTTGTTCACCAATTTTTAAATCTTTTAAAGAATAATTTTCAACCATTTCTACCAATCTATCTATGATTTTACTATATGCAAAGATACTTATTTTTAATTAATCCAAATAGAAGATATGTCATAGTTTTTTTATCTTTCTAATTAAATTTCAATGAATTCAAGTATCTAAATTCAAAATTTTGATTATCTTTGCACTCAATTTTCATTTATAAACATTAATTTATGTACGCAATTGTAGAGATAGCAGGGCTTCAATACAAAGTTGAAAAAGACCAACAATTGTTTGTAAACCGTTTAGCTGGTGAAGCAGGTGACGAAGTAAAATTCGACCGTGTTTTATTAACAGATAACGGAGCAATCACTGTCGGCGCCCCAGTTATAGACGGAGTTACCGTAGTAGCTAAAATCGTTGAACACGTGAAAGGAGACAAAGTAATCGTTTTCAAAAAGAAAAGAAGAAAAGGTTACCAAAAGTCTAACGGTCATCGTCAACAATTCACTAAAATTGAAGTAGCTTCAATCGGTTAAGATTGAGCTGAGATTAATTATTAACTCTTAAAAACAAAACGAAATGGCACATAAGAAAGGGGTCGGAAGTTCGAAAAATGGTCGTGAATCACATTCGAAACGTTTAGGTGTTAAAATTTTTGGTGGACAAGCAGCAATCGCTGGTAACATTATTGTTCGTCAAAGAGGTACTCAACATCATCCTGGTGATAATGTAGGAATCGGTAAAGATCACACATTATTCGCTTTAATTGACGGAAAAGTAGTTTTCACTAAAAAACGTAACGATAGATCTTACGTTTCAGTTGAACCATTATCTTAATTGATAATTCGACAGCGAAAATGCTAACAATATAAAAGCTCGAACTTATTACTTCGAGCTTTTTTTATGATTTTTATTCTTCTAAGTCTACAGCTCCTTTAGAGTATACTTCATCAGAATTTAAGTTTATGTTGAATCCTTTTTCAATTAACTTATCTCGAATTAATTTCCTTTTTCCCCAAGGATCAATAGATTGGATAATTCCTTTTTTATCAAAATAAAATGAATAATACAATGGATTACTCGTACCATGTTTACATTGGAAGGTATTTTCGTTTAAATTTAATTTCTTAGAATTTATTGGTTTTAAAAATTTATACCTTTTAAAATTAATGTCAGCAGAATCTATAATAGCAATTGTATAGTTTTTATACTCATATTGTTGAGTTTTCTCATTTGTGTTACAAGATCCTAAGTATGCCATAAAAGTAATTCCAACTCCAAATTCAGCATTATTAAAAAAAACTTTTCTATCAGGACTTTTTAATTTATCAAAACCTAGAATTAAATAAGAATTATTAGGATTAATACGTTCATTATGTTTTTCTCCTAATTCAATAAAAGTATCAACTGTTTTTTTTAGTTGTTTGCTCTTATAAGTAGAATTGAATGTTGATGAACATGAACAAAAAAATAGAATAAATGAAAGTAAAAAGTATTTCATAAGTGGTTAATTAATAGAACTAAATTACAACTTATTTCAACTAAAAAAGCATCCAATTTCTTGAATGCTTTTTGATTTTATTATTTTGAAGAGAAGCTGAAATGAAATCAGCTTGACACGTTTTGTTTTGATAATTCGTTAAGTCATCTGAACTCGTTTAAGGATCACATTTTTTAATTAGCGAATTATCTCATTAACCTATTCTTCTTCCGTTTCAACTCCCCAACCTTGTGCAGTTAATGGAACCATTTGCTCACTTCCACGAGTAATCAAATAGTTTTCTTCGTTTTTACCAGTTACATGACCAATTACCGTTAAATGTGGATTTCCTTTGATTTTTTCAAAATCTTTTTGATCAATTGTAAACAATAATTCGTAATCTTCTCCACCGCTTAAAGCACATGTGATTGGATTGATTTTGAATTCTTCGGCTGTGCGAATAACAACAGAATCTAACGGGATTTTTTCTTCGTATATATTAATTCCAACACCACTTTCTTTTGAGATATGAATAATTTCAGAAGATAATCCGTCCGAAATATCAATCATAGAAGTTGGTTTAACTTTCAACTCTTTCAAAAGATTGATAATATCCAAACGCGCTTCAGGTTTTAATTGACGTTCAATTAAATATGAATAATTTTCGAAATCTGGTTGATTATTAGGATTCACTTTTGAAACTTGCGCTTCGCGTTCCAAAACTTGCAAACCAAGAAAAGAAGCACCTAAATCTCCAGAAAGAACAACCAAATCATTTTCCTTCGCACCATTTCTATAAGTCAAATCTTTTTCTGGAGCCGAGCCAATTGCAGTCATACTCAAAACAAGTCCGCTAACAGAAGAAGTTGTATCGCCTCCCACAATATCGATATTGTATTTATCGCAAGCGTATTTCATTCCGTTGTAAATTTCGTCCACAGCTTCTATCGTAAAACGATTCGAAATTGCCATCGAAATCAACAATTGTTTTGGAATAGCATTCATCGCCAAAATATCACTAATTGCCGTCACAACCGCTTTGTACCCCAAGTGACGTAAAGGCATATACGACCAGCTAAAATTTACGCCTTCTACTAACATATCAGTAGAAACCACAATTTTCTCTTTTTTATAATCAAGAACAGCCGCATCGTCACCAATTCCTTTGATAGAACTTTCTAATTTGATTGGAAAACCTTCTTTGATTTGGTTAATTAAACCAAATTCTCCAATTTCGGCTAAACTTGTTTTTGAAACGTTTTTATCTTCTAACATGATTTTATTTTTGAGTAAAGATTGAAGGATCTATATTTTCTGAACGAAAAGGTAAATTGATAATGTCCTGTTTC
The DNA here is from genome assembly GCF_002431085.1 of Empedobacter sp. UBA5924. Classification (NCBI taxonomy): domain Bacteria; kingdom Pseudomonadati; phylum Bacteroidota; class Flavobacteriia; order Flavobacteriales; family Weeksellaceae; genus Empedobacter; species Empedobacter sp. UBA5924. Next base: position 78,421 of record NZ_DJDM01000028.1, on the reverse strand, counting down.
GACATTGTTTTGACGGTTTGTCCTTCAAATGATTTTTTAATATTTTCTAACATTTCTGTTGGTGGTGCTTGCATTTTTCTTTTCGACATCGAAAACCAAACACCTGTCAATTCAGAATGGCAAAGATGTACACCATCTTGGTTATATAAATTATGAATAAATTGATAAATCATTCCATCTTCCGACATTCCACCAATTTCTACCGAAATATAAATTTCTTCACCTTCCATAGCTTCCTTAAAAAAAGAAAATTGTTCGTGCAAAATAGCTGGTCCAATTCCATATTCCTCCAAATTTTTCATCGAAATGCCATAATCTCTCAAAAAAGCAATACGTGCAAAACTTGTAAAATTCATATACGAAGCGTTCGCTAAATGGCGATTAGCATCCAAATCTGACCATCGAATAATGGTTTTTTGAAAATATTTATTATTCATGAATTGAAAAATTATTTAAGGTACAAAGTTACGGATTACTATTTATACGAAAATGATAATATTTTTAATCATCGTAAATAATAAAAAACAATAAGATTTAACATCAAATTAAAATATAGATATTTAATAATTTGTATCTTTAAAAAGCTATTAAACAGACAGATTATGAAAAAAATATTATTTCCAACAGATTTTTCAGAAACAGCAAATAATGCGTTTTTGTATGCGTTAAATTTAGCCGAAAATCAAAATGCAGAATTATATGTTTTGCATGCTTTTCAGTATCCAATGGTAAGTGGAGGAATCGATGCTGGTATTTTGCAAGATGTTTATAATACAATTGAATTAAATAATTTCGAGAATTTAAAAGATCATATTCCGTTCTTGAGAAAAATGGCTGAGGATAATGGTTTTGCAAATGTTGATTTGAAATTTTTCGTAAAAGAAGGAATGCTTTCGTTTGTATTGCCAACATTTATCGAAGATGAAAAAGTGGATTTTGTAGTAATGGGAACGACTGGAAATACAGGATTTGATAAAGTCCTTTTTGGTTCGAATACGATGAATGCAATAAAACATCTTAAAATTCCGGTATTGAGCGTGCCAAATGGTTACGAATTCAAAGGAATAAATAATATTGGATTTACGACAATTTTCCAAGATAAAGACCGCAAAGCCTTAGATTATTTAACCGAAATTGCTTATCGCTATAAAGCAAAAGTGCATTGCTTACACGTTTCGAAAGATGGAAATTACGATATTCCGACGCTTAATCATTGGAAAGAATATTATAAAGATGAACCTGTAGATTTTTTTATTTATACTGCGGATGAATCTGTAGATGCAGTTTTGGAATTTATTAAAGAAGAAAAAATTGATTTGTTGACAGTAGTTAGCCGTAACAAAGGCTTCTTCGAGAAATTATTTTCACCAAGTTTTACAAAGAAAATTTTGACACAACACAACGTGCCTTTGTTTGTTTTCCACGAATAAGATAATTTATACTGAATATACAAAAAGCTTAATCTGTAGAAATAGATTGAGCTTTTTTCGTGTTGAAATAAAATTATTCGTAACTTTTGAGTACAAAACACGAAAAGATGAAAAAAATATTGTTCCCGACAGATTTCTCAGAAACAGCTAATAACGCCTTTTTATATGCACTAAATCTTGCAAAAAGTATCGATGCACAAGTTTATGTGTTGCATGTTTACGAATTGCCAATGATTACAGGAAGTTTGAGTGCTGGATTGATTCAGAATGTATATGAAACGGTAGAATTAGGAAGTTTTGACAACTTCAAAGATAATATTCCGCAATTAAGACAAATAGCTGTTGAAAATGATTTGAATGAAATTCCAATCAAATTTATCTTAGAAGAAGGAAATTTCTTATATATTTTACGTGAAATTATTGGAGAAGAAAGCGTTGATTTTGTAGTGATGGGAACAGACGGAAATTCAGGAATAGAAAAAATGCTTTTCGGTTCGAATACGATAAATGCGATTACGTCGATGAAAGTTCCAATTCTTAGTATTCCGCATGGAATGTCTTTCAAAGGATTTAAGAATATTGGTTTTACTACTGTTTTTGATCAAAAAGATAAAGATGCATTGAAGTATTTGATCGAAATTGCAAATCGTCATCATGCAAAAATTCATTGCATGCACGTTTCGAAAGACGGAAAATTTAATCAACAAGCGATGAAAGATTGGCAAGATCAGTTTGCTGGAGATCCAATTGTATTTGAAGTTTATCATGATGCAGATCCTGTAAATGCGGTGTTGGATTTTATCAAGGAAAAACAAATAGATTTGTTGACGGTTGTAAGCCGCAATAAAGGGTTTTTTGATAAGATTTTTTCACCAGGATTTACAAAGAAAATTGCAAATAAAAATATTACACCTTTGTTCGTTTTTCATGAACAAAAAGTTTAGAAGGAGATGTGAAAACATTTCCTTTTTTTATCAAAAATTCTGTTAAAAATAAAACTTTACCTTTGTCTCGTGAAAAGAATAGCCATAGTAGGAGGTGGTGCCGCAGGATATTTTGTTGCTGCAAACCTTGGAAAAACTGTAGGACAACAAACTATATTGTTTGAACAAGCAAATTTACCGCTTCAAAAAGTACGCATTTCGGGCGGAGGAAGATGTAATGTTACGCATGCATGTTTTGATCCGCTTGATTTGGTCGAGTTTTATCCGCGTGGAAGAAAGGAATTATTAAGTGTTTTTTACACGTTTCAACCGGGTGATACAATGGCTTGGTTTGATGAGCGCGGAGTAGAATTGAAAATAGAAGACGATAACCGTATTTTTCCAGTTAGCGATTCTTCACTTTCGATTATAGAGGCTTTGACAAAAGCGGTTGATAAAAATAAAGTTCAGCTTAATTTCTCAGACGGTGTGCAAGAAATTAATAAAGTTGATGGTGGTTATGAATTGATAACAAAATCAGGAAAACATTTTTTCGAAACGGTGATTGTGACAACAGGAAGTACGCCTAAATTTTGGAAAAGTTTGAAAAATATAGGTTTGAAAATCGTTCAACCAGTTCCTTCTTTATTCACGTTTAATTGCAAAGATCCTCGAATTGAAGGATTGATGGGAATTTCTTTCGATAATGCTGAAGTCAAAATCAATCAACAAAAATTAGAAGAAGAAGGTCCGTTACTAATTACGCATTGGGGATTTAGTGGACCAGCGATTTTGAGATTATCGGCTTGGGGTGCTTTAAAATTGAATGAAAGCAATTATAAATTCGAAACTGAAATCAATTTTGTAAATCAATCTAAAGACGAAATCATTTCATTTTTGAATGATAAAAAACAAGTTGATGCTAAGAAAAATGTGCATAAAAATAATCCATTCGATTTTCCGAAGCGTTTTTGGTTTAGTATTCTGAGCTATTGTAATATAGATGAAAACAAGGTTTATGCAGATTTATCGAAAAAACACATCGAAGCAATTGCAATAGAATTGACGCAAGGAAAATACCAAATTAATGGAAAAAGTACGTTCAAAGATGAGTTTGTAACGGCAGGCGGTGTCGATTTGAAAGAAATTGATTTTCATTCGATGCAAGCAAAAAAAATCCCACAATTGTTTATGGCTGGAGAGGTTTTAAATATTGATGCTATAACAGGTGGATTCAATTTTCAGGCATGTTGGTCTGAAGGTTATATTATATCTGAAAAAATCAAAGAAATTTATCAATAGTGTATATTTTACACGAATGTTATTCTGGCTGAAAGCCTTAATAGTAAAGATTTTTTCAAAATTTATTATGTTAACATAACGTTATTATAAAATTATGTTATTTTTGTTTAAAGGAATTATTAAAAACGAACAAAAAATATGAAGAAAATTTTCTTAACCTTAGCATTAATCGGCTTATCTTCTTCTGCATTTGCAGGTGGATACCGAGTTGCTTTACAAGGAGTTCGCCAAGCAGCATTGGGGGGAACTTCCGCAACACAAACTCACGATGCGAGTGTTGCGTTTTATAATCCTGCAGGTTTAGCTTTTGTTGATAGTAAATTGAGTATTGCTGTCGGAGGTTTTGGTGTAAAAACTGACGTAAAATGGCAAGATCCAATGACGTTACAAAAAGCAGAAACAGATAGTAAATTAGGAACACCAATGTATTTGGCAGTTAGTTACAAGCCTGTAGATGATTTAGCAATTGGATTGAGTGTTACGACGCCTTTTGGTAGTTCGGTTACGTGGCCAGAAGATTGGCAAAACAAAGCAAATATTACACATATTGACTTGAAAGCATTCAATATTCAGCCAACGGTTGCATATCGTTTTTCTGACTGGTTTAGTTTGGGTGTAGGTTTCATTTATACACACGGAACAGCTAAATTAGAGAAAGTACAAACAGTTGCTGGAAATGATATTAAACTTAAATTAGAGGATAAAGATGCCCATGGTTTAGGATTTAATGTTGGAGCAATGTTCAAGCCAACAGATAAATTTGGAGTTGGAATTGCGTACCGTTCTAATGTAGATGTTTCTGCAAACAAAGGTGATGTTACATGGTCGAATGTTCCTTCTGGAATTGCATCTAATGTACCTTTTAATACAGATAAATGGAATACAACTTTACCATTACCATCAGAGTTTACATTTGGGATGTCATACAAAGTTTTACCACAATTAGAACTTTTTGGAGATGTAGTTTGGCAAAACTGGACACGTTACAAAAGTTTAGATATCAATTTATATAATGATGCTTCTAATACTTTCTACACATCATCTTCTACGAAAAACTGGAAAGACAATACATTATTCCGTTTTGGAGCTGAGTATACTTTCAGCGAGATGATTGTTGGACGTGTTGGTTATTATCACGATAAATCACCAGTGCCATCAGCTTATTGGTCATCAGAAACACCAAGTTCTAACTTAAATTCAGTTTCAGCTGGATTAGGATTTAGATTCGAGTCAGGATTTAATGTTGATTTATTTGGATCATATGTAAAAGGAGACGAAAGACATATTGATAATATTCAACAAAACTTCTCTGGAGATGTTAAAATGCGTGCTATAAACTTTGGTTTAGGCGTATCGTACAACTTAAAATAAGACAAAAATGAAACACTTAAATAAAATAGTATTAGTTGCATTAGCTGCTACGATGTTTAACTGTAGCGAAGATTTCGAACATCCAATTGAAGATATTCAAGTTTCTGCTGGTGAAGCAAACTTTTCTACATATATCGCATTAGGAAACTCGTTAACTTCTGGTTATAGAGATAATGCATTGTACAAATCTGGACAAGAAAATTCTTACCCAAACATGTTAGCTGGATTGATGAAAGCTGCAGGAGGAGGAGAATTTAAAATTCCATATATGTCAAATGATACAGGTGGATTTACTGATTTACCAGGTTTTCCAGGTAAATTGAATTTACAAATTGTAAATGGAGCTTTAACACCAGTTCCAAGTGCTGCGGGTGGAGCTTTAGATATCTTAGCAGATAAAGGAAAGTTTCAAAATATGGGAGTTCCAGGTGCTAAGTCTTATCATTTAGTTGCGCCAGGTTATGGAAATCCAGCAGGCTTAAAAACTGATCCAGCAACAGCGAATCCTTATTTTGTACGTTTTGCAAGTGGTGCGACAACTTCTGTAGTTGCAGATGCAGTTGCTCAAAAGCCAACATTTTTCTCTTATTGGATTGGGAACAATGATGTATTAGGTTATGCAACATCTGGAGGAGTTGGAGTAGATCATAATGAAACAAATAATGTTGATCCAAGAACTTATGGAAGTAATGATATTTCTAATGTAAATGTGGTAAAATCTACAATTAATGATGGATTAAAAGCATTAACATCGGTAGGAGCAAAAGGAGTTATTGCAAATATTCCTTCTGTAACATCTATTCCATATTTTACAACGGTTCCATACGCACCTTTATCACCAGCAAATCCAAGTTTTGCACCAATGATTGATGAATTGAATGCAACTTATGCAGGATTAAATCAAGTATTTGATGCAGTTGGTGCTTCAGAAAGAAAAATTTCTTTTTCTAAGACTGCTGCAAGTGCTGTAGTAATTAAAGATAAAGATTTAGCGGATTTATCAACAACGATTACTGCTGCATTAATTAAAGCAGGATATGATACTGGTACTGCAACTTTGTTTGGAATTACTTATGGACAAGCTCGTCAAGCAACAGCAAAAGATTTATTGGTTTTGACTTCTTCATCTGTAATTGGAAAAGTTGACACAAATAGAGTTGCAGAATTAATGAAGTTAGGGTTAACTCAAGAGAAAGCTGGTAAATTATCAGTAGTAGGTGTTAGTTATCCAATGACAGATAATTATGTATTAACAGCAAAAGAAACTGCGAAAGCAGAAGCAGCTGTAGTTAAATACAATGCAGCAATTGCGGAGTTAGCAACTGCTTATAATTTAGCTTTAGTTGATGCATATTCTGAAATGAAAAAATTAAGTTCTCAATCAGGGATTAAATATTACGGACAAACATATACAACAACTTTCGTTTCTGGTGGAGCGTTCTCATTAGATGGAGTTCACTTAACTGGAACTGGATATGCAATTGTCGCAAATATGTTTGCTGATGCAATCAACCAAAAATATCATTCAACTTTAAGACACGTTTACCCAGGAAATTATCCAGGTATTGCAATTCCTTAATTGAATGTTTAGATAACAAAAAAATCCGCTCATCGAGCGGATTTTTTATTATTTATGTTTTTTGAAATGATTATTTCAATTCTTCATTTCGCATAAATTCTTCTGCTTTTTCGACCATATTTTTCGATCCGCAAAAGAAAGGAATACGTTGGTGTAATTCTGTAGGTTCAATATCCATAATGCGTTGGAAACCGTCAGAAGCTTTTCCTCCTGCTTGTTCCGCGATAAAAGCCATCGGGTTGCATTCGTACAATAAACGTAATTTTCCGTTCGGATTATTTGTTCCAGAAGGATAAATATAAATTCCTCCTTTCAGCATGTTTCGGTGAAAATCTGAGCATAAAGAACCAATGTAACGAGAAGTGTACGGACGATCTTCCTCATCTGCCTGACAGTATTTGATGTAATTTTTAACCCCTTGAGGGAATTTTACATAATTACCTTCGTTAACTGAATAAATGTGTCCATCTTCTGGAATACACATATTTGGATGAGATAAATAGAACGTTCCGATTCCTGGGTTCAATGTAAATCCATTTACACCATTTCCTGTTGTATAAACTAACATTGTCGATGTTCCATAAATTACATATCCCGCAGCAACTTGCTTATTTCCTGGTTGTAAGAAATCTGCTTTTGTAACAGGTGTTCCAGGTTCAGAAACACGGTGGTAGATTGAGAAAATTGTTCCAACAGAAACATTTACGTCGATGTTTGATGAGCCATCAAGTGGATCAATCAACACAACATATTTACTGTTTTTTGAATTTTTTGAAGGTTGAATCGCGATAAAATCTTCGTTTTCTTCCGAAGCAATACCACAAACAACTTCGCGTTGCGACAACGTTTCGATAAACGTATCGTTTGCGAAAACATCTAATTTTTGTTGTTTTTCTCCTTGGACATTTTCATTTCCGAATTCGCCTAAGATATTTACAAGTCCTGCTTTGTTTACTTTATAATTAACAACTTTTGTAGCTAATTTAATAGAACTCAGTAATCTAGATAATTCTCCGGATGAGTAAATAAAATCTGCTTGATTTTCTATGATAAACTCTCCAAGAGTTTGATGAGAATTAGTATTCATAATTATGTTTTGCTGGTCAAATATCGGAATAATAACTCAATTTTATATCATTTCAAACGTTTGAAATTAATCTAAATACGTGAAAATCATCATTCAAATTTATTTTTTATTTTAATTAAAATCGGTCAACATATAAAGTGTAGTTTGGTTATATTTGCAAGTTAAATATTTACAAAAAAAAGTTTTTATAGAAATGAAAGTTTTCAAATTCGGTGGTGCTTCGGTGAAAGATGCAGCCGGCGTTAGAAATGTTGCGAGTTTATTGCAATCTGTTGGTTACGAAAATACATGTATCATTGTTTCTGCTATGGGCAAGACAACAAATGCATTGGAAGAGGTAGTCAAACGCTATTTTGAAAAACAAGATTTCGAAAAAACAATTAACGAAGTAAAAGAACAGCACATTGCTTTAGCGACAGAATTATTTGATAATCCAGCTGAGGTTTCTAACGAAATTTCGCAATTTTTTGATGATATTGTTTCGTTTTTAAGACGTAACAAATCACCAAATTATAGCTATGTGTATGATCAAGTGGTTTGTTGTGGAGAATTAATTTCGACAAAAATCATCAGTATGTATCTTAATTCGATACAAATTAATAACGAATGGTTAGATGTTCGCGATTATATCAAAACAGATAATACATATCGTGAAGGAAAAGTAAATTGGGCATTAACAGAAGAAAGTATTAAACGTTTACCAAACACAGGTTTGTTTATTACCCAAGGTTTCTTAGGTTCTGATCCTAACTTTTTCACAACAACTTTAGGGCGTGAAGGTTCAGATTATTCTGCGGCGATTTTTGCTTATTGTTTAAATGCGGATAACATGACGATTTGGAAAGATGTTCCTGGAGTTTTGAATGCTGATCCACGTTATTTTGATAATGCTGAGCTGTTAAATCATATTTCATATGAAGAAGCAATAGAGTTGGCGTATTATGGTGCATCTGTTATTCACCCGAAAACGTTACAGCCGCTTCAACAAAAAGAAATTCCTTTCTTCGTAAAATCATTTATTAATCCTACAGAAGCAGGAACAGAGGTAGCGAAAGGTCAACCATTAGATCCAAAAGTACCTTGTTTTATCCTAAAAAGAGAGCAACATTTGATTCGTTTATCAAGTAAAGATTTCTCTTTTATTACAGAAGATAAATTGAGCGGAATTTTCAATAAACTATATGATTATCAAATCAAAGTAAATTTGATGCAAAATTCAGCAATTTCATTATCTTTATGTTTGGAGGATAAATATGACAACTTAGAAAAGTTTGTTGCAGATATGAACGAAGAGTATAAAGTGCAGGAAGAAAACAATGTTTTATTGTACACAATTCGCCATTTCGATGCAGATTCTGACAAAGTTGTTTCAAAAGAAAAAGAATTATTGCGACAAACAGTGCGCGAAACATTACAAATAGTTGTTAAAGCTTAAATGAGTTTAATCACGACACAAGATATCTATTCAGCTTCGGGTCTTTCTAAAATTGGTGTTTTAGGAAAACCTGTGGCTTGGGCATTGAAAAAAATTTTCAGTATAGATCAGTTAAACGATTTGTACAATCGTGGAAAGCATTTGCAATGCGAACCTTTTTTGGATTATTTGATTGATGATTTGGGAATGGATTACGAAATCCATGAAGAAGATTTAAAACGTATTCCAAAAGAAGGACCTTTTATTATTATTTCTAATCATCCGCTTGGAGCGTTGGATGGAATTATTTTGATGCATTTTATGTCAAAAATTCGTCCTGATTTCAAGGTAATGGGTAATTTTTTATTGCAAAAAATTAAACCATTAGAACCTATGATTATTCCAGTTAATCCTTTCGAAACACGTAAAGATGCATACAGTAGCCTTTCAGGAATGCGCGATGCATTAAAATTGTTAAGAGCTGGAGGTTGTTTAGGGATTTTTCCTGCGGGAGAAGTTTCTTATCGAGATGACGAAAGTAGAATTATTGACAGAGAATGGCAAGAATCAGCGATGAAGTTGATCAAAAAAGCGAAAGTTCCTGTTGTTCCAATGTTTTTTAGAGCGCGAAATAGTAATATTTTTTACCGTGTAGCGAAGATTCATCCAGATTTTCAAACGGCAATGTTGCCAGCTGAAATGATGAAGAAAAGAACACGTCCAATTCAAATTCGTATTGGAAAACCAATTTTACAAAAACAACAAGACGAGCATGTGTCTATCGAAGACTATTCTGAGTTTTTGAGAAAGAAAACATACATGCTTTCGTCTTATTACAAACAAAAAAGAAGTTTAACTCAAGTATTGAAAAACCCTTCGAATATTGAGTTGAAAATGCCGAATTTACCAAGCTTATCTTCTTCTAACAAAAAGATTAAGCCGATTATATCGGAAACAGTTTTAGAGTTGTTAATTCAAGATATTGAAGGATTACGTAAAGATGAACAAGCATTATTGTTTACGAATAATAATTACGAATGTTTCTTTTCTACAGCTCAACAAATTCCAAATATATTAAGAGAAATTGGTCGTTTACGCGAGATAACTTTCCGTGCAATTGGTGAAGGTACAAATGACGAAATAGATCTTGATCGCTTCGATAATCATTATCACCATTTATTTTTGTGGGATAAGGATACGAATAAAATTGTTGGAGCATATCGTATGGCGATTGGTTCTGAGGTATACGAAAAATATGGAATTAATGGATTTTATGTTCATGAATTATTCAATTTTGATCCAGAAATTCATCCTTTCTTCAAGAAATGTATCGAAATGGGACGTGCATTCGTTTCAGCTGAGTATCAACAAAAACCGATGCCATTGTTCTTATTATGGAGAGGAATTGTGCATGTAACGTTAAGAAATCCAAATCAGAAATTTATTATTGGAGGAGTGAGTATTAGTAATCAGTTTTCTGATTTCTCAAAATCTTTGATGATCGAATTTATGAAATCTCATTATTATGATTCTACTGTAGCGCAGTATGTGAGAGCAAAAAATGAGTTTAAAGTTAAGCTGAAAGAGGAGGATAAAGAATTTATTTTTGATGAATCTGAAGCTGATTTGAATAAATTTGATAAGTTAATTGATGAGCTTGAGCCAAATATGTTGAGATTACCTGTTTTGATTAAGAAATACATCAAACAAAACGCAAAAGTGATTGCTTTCAATGTTGATCCAAAATTTAATGATGCAATTGATGGCTTAATGTATATTAGAGTTTCTGATATTCCAGAATCTACTGTTCGCCCTGTTTTAGAGGATATTCAAGCAGAACTTGATAAAAAAATACAATCAGGAAAATTTGACGGAAATCTACTTTAAGATTCATGATGAATTTATAACATAAAAAATGCGCTCAACCTAGTTGAGCGCATTTATATTTTAGCTTCGCTATAAATTATTTAGCAACTGCTGTAGAATCAGCTACTGGAGCAACTGCTGTAGAATCAGTTGGAGCAACTGCTGTAGAATCAACTGCTGTAGAATCGTTAGCTGCTGTAGCTAAAGAATCAACTGCTGGTGCTTCTTCTACTGGTGCTTCTTCAGTTTTCTCTCCACAAGATACTGCTCCTAATGATAAAGCTGCTACTGCAACTACTGCGAAAAATTTTTTCATCTTTTTAAATTTTAATCGATTAATTTGATATGTCAAAGTTAGAATGATTTTGACCTGATATAATAAAAAATGATTGTAATTATTTTGTAAAACATTTTTTATTTTACAAAATATAGAATTACAATTATTTAAACGTTTATATTTTCCGAAATTATAAAATTTATAAGACAAAAAAATCCTCAAATTCTATAATTTTGAGGATGATTTTTGACTTATTACAAGTGTTTATTTTAAAACTTGTGCTTCTAATTTGAATTTTTCGATTTTATTTGAAATTAAATCCAATCTCAAATTATGAATACTTCCGATATGCGAAGTCTGAAATTCTTTGTGTGGTATATATGTTCCATTTTCTACAGATAAACCAACTTCTTTGTAAGCATCACGGAAAGGTGTTCCATTCTTAATCGCTTCATTAATATTTTCAACGGTATAAATCGGATCATATTTATCCTGATTCATATAGTTATCTTTAATCTGAAGTTGAGGAATCGCAAATGTTAAGATGTCAATAATATTATCAAATTGCATCATTGGTTCGAATAATATTTCTTTCAATATTTGATAATCACGGTGATATCCACTTGGAAGATTATTGATCGTCATCATAATATCATTCGGCAACGCCTGAATTCTATTGCAATGCGCACGAGTTAACTCAAACACATCTGGGTTTTTCTTGTGCGGCATAATCGATGAACCTGTTGTCATTTCGTTTGGCAACTTCACAAAAGCTAAATCTTGTGAATTGTATAAAACCAAATCGTACGACATTTTAGACAACGTTCCACAAATCATTGCCAAAGCTGTTGCGACAGATTTTTCTGTTTTTCCACGAAGCATTTGTGCACCAACAGAAGAAACTAAGATTTCTGAAAAACCTAATTCTTGTGTTGTTTGCAAACGATCAATTGGGAAACTTGTTCCGAAACCTGCACCAGAACCCAAAGGATTTTGATCAGAAATTTTATATGCAGCCTCAAAAAAGTATAAATCCGTCAACAAACTTTCTGCATATGCCGAAAACCACATTCCAAAACTACTTGGCATTGCCGCCTGAAAATGTGTGTATCCTGGTAATTGATGATTCTTGAATTCGTCTGCTTTTTGTAAGAAAATCTCAATTAAATTGACAATTTTTTCAGTTGTATGTTTTAAATACTCTTTCTTAAAAAGTTGAATTGCAACCAAAACTTGATCATTTCGAGAACGTGCAACGTGAATTTTTTTTCCAGCATCGCCAGTTTTTTCAATTAAATAAGCTTCAATTTTTGAATGTATATCTTCGAAATTTTCGTCGACTTCGAAATTATTTTCCGCAATCAGAACCAAAACTTCATCCAAAGCAATTTGCAACGCATCATTTTCTTCATTGGTAATCAAACCTGTTTTTGCCAGCATATTTGCCTGCGCTTTCGACGCTAATGCATCGTATTTCGCAAGATGAGCATCTAATTCTCTGTCTTTTCCAACAGTAAATTTTTCGATTTTATCATTAATGGTAAAACCTTTATCCCAAAGTTTCATATCTATAATAATGAATTAAGGGCGCAAAGTTAGTAAAAAGTTGCATAATATCTCATTAAACTTGTATAATTATTAATAATCATAAATATTTATTCATATTGAATATTTTTGATTGTTTTTTGAGAATGTTTAGACGATTGATAGCATTTTGAAAGATTGATTATTGAATGTTTATTAATATTTCGAAATAATTCAATTTCGTAAAAAAATGACCCAAAAATTATGGAGTTGATATTTTAAGAACCTTTTAATTTTTAACTTCTATTTATTTACGTTTAAAACATTGTTAAAGTGAAATTTAGACCTTTTTTATAATAATTCTAAATTATTGAAATATAACTAAAATATATCATTCTTTGATGAAAAATCTTTACTATAAACGTAATTTTGTGTACCAATTTATAGCTAAACGCGTATTTGTTTAGATGATTGTTAATGTAAGTTTTAGAATAAAACTCTGACTCAAATGCTTATGAGTGTTGAGTTTGTGTGAGTTAAATTATTAAAAATTACCCTTCGAAAAAATTACATACTTAGTTTGTATTCTGATAACAGTGGTTACCTATGCCAAAAATGATTTTTGTTGAAAATAATTTTTGCATAAGATGTGACGATACAGCGAAGTGTTATTATATAATTCATTTTGATTGGATGAAATCAGGTGTAAGTAGCTTGGTTTTAAACAATCTTTAATATTAAAAAGAAAAGATAGATAATTATGAGTCTTTACCAAGAGTATCTTAACGAGATTGAAGAAAGAAAAGGTCAAGGTTTACATCCAAAACCAATTGATGGTGCAGAATTACTAAGTGAAATCATTAATCAAATTAAAGATGTTAACAACGAATACCGCGAGGATTCTGTTAAATTCTTTATCTATAACACGTTGCCAGGAACAACTTCTGCTGCAGGTGTAAAAGCAAAATTTTTAAAAGAGATTATTTTAGGAGAAGCAACAGTTGCTGAAATTACACCAACATTTGCATTCGAATTGTTATCTCACATGAAAGGAGGACCATCTATTGAGGTTCTTTTAGACTTAGCTTTAGGAAATGATGAAGCAATTGCAAAACAAGCTGCTGAAGTTTTAAAAACACAAGTTTTCTTATACGATGCAGATACAGCTCGTTTAGCTGATGCTTACAAAGCAGGAAATGCAATTGCAAAAGATATTTTAGAAAGTTATGCAAAAGCAGAGTTCTTTACAGAATTGCCAGCTGTTGCTGAAGAAATAAAAGTTGTGACTTACATTGCTGCTGAGGGTGATATTTCTACAGATTTATTATCTCCAGGTAACCAAGCACACTCTCGTTCTGATAGAGAATTACACGGGAAATGTATGATTACTCCTGAAGCTCAAGCTGAAATTAAAGCTTTACAAGCGAAACATCCAGACGCTTCAGTAATGTTAATCGCTGAAAAAGGTACAATGGGAGTTGGGTCTTCTCGTATGTCGGGTGTAAATAACGTGGCTTTATGGACAGGTAAACAAGCATCTCCATATATTCCATTCGTAAATATTGCTCCAATTGTAGCGGGTACAAATGGTATTTCTCCTATCTTCTTAACTACTGTTGATGTAACTGGTGGTATCGGTATCGATTTAAAAAACTGGACTAAAAAAGTTGACGCTAACGGAGAAGTTGTTCGTAACGAAAACGGTGACCCAATTTTAGAAGAAGTTTATTCAGTAGCAACAGGTACTGTATTAACTATCAATACAAGAGAGAAAAAGTTATACAACGGAGATCAAGAATTAATTGATATCTCTAAAGCTTTAACTCCACAAAAAATGGAATTTATCAAGGCTGGTGGTTCTTACGCTATCGTATTTGGTAAAAAAATCCAAACTTTCGCAGCTAAAACTTTAGGAATTGAAGCTCCTGTAGTTTTCGCTCCTTCAAAAGAAGTTTCTATCGAAGGACAAGGATTAACTGCTGTTGAAAAAATCTTCAACAAAAATGCAGTTGGTGTTGCAGATGGAAAAGTATTACACGCAGGTTCAGACGTTCGTGTTGAAGTTAATATCGTTGGTTCTCAAGATACAACTGGTTTAATGACTGTGCAAGAATTAGAGTCTATGGCTGCTACAGTTATTTCTCCAATTCTTGATGGTGCTTACCAATCTGGTTGTCATACTGCTTCTGTATGGGATAAAAAAGCGCAAGCTAACATCCCTAAATTAATGAAATTCATGAACGAATTTGGGGTAATCACAGCACGTGACCCTAAAGGTGAATATCATGCAATGACTGACGTTATTCACAAAGTTTTAAATGATATCACGATTGACGAATGGGCTATCATTATTGGTGGTGACTCACACACACGTATGTCAAAAGGTGTTGCTTTCGGTGCCGATTCAGGTACGGTAGCTTTAGCTTTAGCAACTGGTGAAGCGTCTATGCCAATTCCAGAATCTGTTAAAGTAACATTCAAAGGTGAAATGAAACCATTTATGGATTTCCGTGATGTGGTTCACGCTACTCAAGCTCAAATGTTAAAACAATTTGACGGTGAAAACGTATTCCAAGGACGTGTAATCGAGGTTCATATCGGAACTTTATTAGCTGACCAAGCCTTCACATTTACTGACTGGACTGCAGAAATGAAAGCGAAAGCTTCTATCTGTATTTCTCAAGATGATACCTTAATTGAATCTTTAGAAATTGCTAAATCTCGTATCCAAATCATGATTGATAAAGGTATGGATAACAAAAATGCAGTTTTACAAGGTTTAATCAACAAAGCAAACAAACGTATCGAGGAAATTAAATCTTGTGAAAAACCAGCTTTACAACCAGATGCTAACGCTAAATATTACGCTGAAGTAGTAATTGACTTAGATATTATCGAAGAGCCAATGATTGCCGATCCAGACGTGAATAATGCTGATGTTTCTAAACGTTATACACACGATACAATCCGCGATTTAACTTACTATGGTGGTGATAAACACGTAGATTTAGGTTTCGTAGGGTCTTGTATGGTACACAAAGACGATTTAAAAATCGTTTCTCAAATGTTACGTAATGTAGAAAAAGCAAATGGTAAAGTTGAGTTTAAAGCTCCTTTAGTTGTTGCGGCACCTACTTACAACATCATCGACGAATTAAAAGCAGAAGGTGATTGGGAAATGTTACAAAAATACTCAGGATTTGAGTTTAGCGACTTATTGCCAAAATCTACTGCACGTACAGAATACGAAAACATTATGTACTTAGAGCGTCCTGGTTGTAACCTTTGTATGGGGAACCAAGAAAAAGCAGAAAAAGGAGATACAGTAATGGCTACATCTACACGTTTATTCCAAGGTCGTGTGGTTGAGGACCGTGATGGTAAAAAAGGAGAATCTTTATTAGCATCAACTCCAGTAGTTGTTTTATCAGCGATTTTAGGACGTATTCCTTCTATCGAAGAGTACAAAACTGCAGTTGAAGGTATTAACTTAACAAAGTTTAAACCAATTTCAATGAACTAATTGTTTGTAGAAAATGATATAATAAAGGCTAACATTTCGGTGTTAGCCTTTTTTTGTGATAAATATATAATATTGCAAATAAATAAGTTAGAATTGTTTTAAATAAGATTATTAGCACGGTAAAGAGTTAGTAGTTTACAAATAATTCAGTATATTGGGGTATGTTTTTTGATAAATTAAAACCAATTAAATAAATCAATTATTATGGCATTTGATATAAATATGATTAAAGGCGTTTATGCAAAAATGCAAGAACGTGTAGATGCTGCGAAAGCCATCGTAGGTCGCCCTTTGACTTATTCAGAGAAAATTTTATATGCTCACTTGTTTGACGGAAAACCTACACAAGCGTATACAAGAGGAGAATCTTATGTAGATTTTGCGCCAGATCGTGTAGCAATGCAAGATGCAACTGCTCAAATGGCTTTGTTGCAATTTATGCAAGCTGGAAAAACCAAAACGGCTGTTCCTTCTACGGTTCACTGTGATCACTTGATTCAAGCTAAAGTTGGTGCAAAAACCGATCTACAAGAGGCAATCAATAAATCTTCAGAAGTATTTAATTTCTTAGAATCAGTTTCTAATAAATATGGAATTGGATTCTGGAAACCAGGAGCAGGAATTATTCACCAAGTAGTTTTAGAAAACTATGCATTTCCAGGAGGAATGATGATTGGTACCGATTCTCACACGCCAAATGCAGGTGGATTAGGAATGGTAGCAATTGGTGTTGGTGGTGCTGATGCTGTTGATGTAATGTCTGGAATGGCTTGGGAATTAAAAATGCCAAAATTAATCGGAGTTAAATTAACGGGTAAATTATCTGGTTGGGCTGCTCCAAAAGACGTTATTTTAGAAGTTGCTGGACGTTTAACTGTAAAAGGTGGAACAGGAGCAATTGTAGAGTATTTTGGAGAAGGAGCAGAGTCTTTATCTGCAACAGGTAAAGGAACAATTTGTAATATGGGTGCAGAAATTGGAGCAACAACTTCAATCTTCGCTTATGATGATGCTTCAGAAAGATATTTAAGAGCGACTGATCGTAATGATGTTGCTGATGCTGCAAATGCTCACAAATCTTATTTACGTTCTGATGATGAAGTTTATGCAAATCCAGAAAACTTCTATGATCAATTAATTGAAATTAACTTATCTGAATTAGAGCCTCGTTTGAATGGTCCTTTTACGCCAGATTTAATGACACCAGTTTCTAAAATGAAAGAAACTGCTGCAGCTAATGGTTGGCCTTTAGATGTAGAATGGGGATTAATAGGGTCTTGTACAAACTCTTCTTACGAAGATTTAACACGTGCAGCTTCGATTGCGCAACAAGCTTTAGATAAAGGTTTAGAAGTGAAATCATCTTTTGGAATTAATCCTGGTTCTGAGGTAGTTCGTTATACTGCGGATCGTGATGGTTTATTAAAAACTTTCGAGGATTTAGATGCGGTTATCTTTACAAATGCTTGTGGACCTTGTATTGGTCAATGGGATCGTGAAGGTGCGGATAAAGAAGAAAAAAATACAATCGTTCATTCATTCAACCGTAATTTCAAAAAACGTGCGGACGGAAATCCAAATACATATGCTTTCGTAACATCGCCTGAAATGGTTGCGGCGATTGCAATTTCTGGACGTTTAGATTTTAATCCATTAACAGATAAATTAATCAATAAATTTGGTGAAGAAGTAATGTTAGATGCTCCAAAAGGAGAGGAATTACCAACAAAAGGTTATGCTTATGAAGATAATGGATATCAAGCACCTGTAGAAGATGGTTCTCGTGTAGAAGTGATCGTAAATCCAAATTCTGAGCGTTTACAATTATTAGAAGGTTTCAAACCTTGGAATGGTGAAAATATTACTGGAGCTAAATTATTAATCAAAGCATTTGGTAAATGTACAACTGACCATATTTCTATGGCTGGACCTTGGTTACGTTTCCGTGGACACTTAGATAATATTTCGAATAATACATTGATTGGTGCCGTAAATGCATTCAACCAAGAAACAAATTCAGTTAAAAATCAATTAACAGGAGAATACGGACCAGTTCCAGATACTGCACGTGCATATAAAGCGGCAGGTGTACCTTCTGTAATTGTTGGTGACGAAAACTATGGAGAAGGTTCTTCTCGTGAGCATGCGGCGATGCAACCACGTCATTTAGGAGCTGTTGCAGTTTTAGTACGTTCTTTTGCACGTATCCACGAAACAAATCTTAAAAAGCAAGGAATGTTAGCGTTGACATTTGCTGACAAAGCAGATTATGATAAAGTACAAGAAGATGATACAATCAACTTTATTGATTTAACGGAATTTGCGCCAGAAAAACCTTTAACAATCGAGTTTGTTCATGCAGATGGATCTAAAGATTTAGTTGTAGCAAATCATACATACAATACACAACAAATTGAATGGTTCAAAGCTGGTTCAGCATTAAATTTAATTAAAGCGCAACAAGCGTAATAATTATTTCAACATAAAAAGTAAAAGCCGATGTATTTCTACATCGGCTTTTTTTAATTGAAAATATTTTTTTTAAGATATTATTAACATTTGAAATACTAAAACAAAAAAAACCTCAATCATTTGATTGAGGTTTTAAGCAGTGGTGCCTCCAGGAATCGAACCAGGGACACAAGGATTTTCAGTCCTTTGCTCTACCAACTGAGCTAAGGCACCGCCTTAATTGTGATGCAAATATAGAGCGAAAATCCGTTCTACCAAACATTATTTAAAATATTTTTTAGACGAAAAAGCTATCTTGTTCATTTACCGAGAAATAAATTTTAAAATATTTTTATCTTTGCAAAAAATGAGTGGTTTTAATATTTTAATAGAGATTTAACAACTCATTTTTGCAATCTAATTTTTACAATTCGCAACAAATCATCATATTTGCGTCTTAGAATTCTATTATACATTCATAATGAAGTGGATTATTTGTAGTTTATCACTATTTAGCGTGGTAACAATAAAAGCTCAGTCAATATCAGTTTCACCTTATTCGGCATACGGAGTAGGGGAGCAATTGTTTGATAATAATACTGAACAAGCTGGTATGGGCGGTATCTCAACGGTTCCTACGAATCCTTTTGGACAAAGTGCGAATTTTTCGAATCCTGCAGCAAACCAAAACTTGCGTATGACAACTTTCAATGCAAGTGGAAGTGGAACTAATTATAATTTCAAATCTGGAACAGATAAAGAAAATGCAGGTCGTTTCAATGTTTCTAATATTTCATTGGCTTTTCCAGTTGGTGAAAAAGGAAGTTTCGGAGTTGGTTTTCAACCTTACACAGCGTTGGGATATGATATTATGAATACTTCTGAGAAAAATAATATCAAACAAACTGTACAGATGAAAGGTGATGGAGGGTTAAATAGTCTTCATGCTTTTTATTCAAGAAATCTTTCAAAAGGATTTTCTTTAGGTTTGCGTGTTAATTATCTTTTCGGAGAGTTGCAACGTAACGAGATTTTAGCTGTAGATGGAGCAAGTTTAGCTGTAGATTATAGCGATAAATCGAACTATCGTGGTGCTCAATTTACGTTAGGATCTATGTATACGAAGAAAATTGGAAAAAATAACAATTTAAACATTGGTGCTACTTATACATTAGGAACTAAGTTAAGAACAGATGTGACAGATCTTACAACTTCTTACACATATATCGGAACAACACAATCTTCTGTAGATACAATTTCTATTATTAGAATTGATAATGGAAAAACTAAGATTCCACAACAATTTACTTTAGGAGCATCATATTCTAAAGATAATACGTGGTCGTTAGCTGTAGAAGCGAAATATAATAATTGGAAAGATTTCTCTCAACCATTAGAAGGTCAAAATACTACAATGTCTTCTGCAGTAGATTACAAAAACAATGTACGTTTGGCAGTTGGAGGATATTGGATTCCAGATTATAACAGTTACAAAAGTTATTTTAATCGTGTAACGTATCGCGCTGGGATGTATTATCAATCAGCTCAGTATTCTATTCACGGAACAGATATTGATGCTTATGGAGCAACTTTAGGTTTTGGATTTCCAATTGGAAAACAAAATGATGGCTCTATGATGAATATTTCGTTAGAGTACGGACAAAAAGGAAAAACAACAAACAACTTAATCAAAGAAAATTATTTCGGAGTTAAAGTTGGATTTGATATTAACGATATTTGGTTTAGAAAAAGAGTTATTGACTAATTTTGGACAAACAAAAATTGTATAAAAAAGCAAACGAAAAATTTTTAATTAAACCGAGTATTGTATTTGGTCTGATTAGCGTTTTCGTTTTGCTTTTTTCTTGTAAAAAAGAACTTCCACCTATCAGTAAAAAGAAGGTAGAATTCCCAACACGAACACTTATCAATGCAAATATTATCAACAAAGATTCTGGAAGAATTTCGGGTAATTTGCGTTCTCCTTTGATTGAAATATACGAAACGGTAGATTCTCCTTACACGATTTTTAGAAAAGGTTTAAACCTTGATTTTTATCAAAAAGGAAGCGTAAAACCAGGTTATTTTCAAGCAGATTGGGGAAGATTAAGTGATGTAACAGGAATCTACGAAGGTAGAGGAAATGTAATTATCGTAAATGAGAAAGGTGATTCGTTGAAAAGCGAGCAATTATTTTGGAATAAGAAAAATAAAACAGTTTATACATCGAAAGAAGTTTACTTAATTAGCAAGGAAGGCGATTCGTTAACAGCGAAAAACGGTTTGCAAGCTACTGACGATTTAGAAACCTATACTTTATTCAATAATCAAGGATTTAAGTATGTTGATGATAATCAAAAATTCTAAAGAGCGTTAAAAAAATTAACAAAAAAGCGCATACTTGTCGCTTCTTCTATTTTATTATTCAATGTATTGTCGTATTTTCGCCACCTATTATAGAAATAACATTAAAATAAAACAATGGCAGTTTTAGGAGAAATTCGTAAAAAAACTTGGCTGATCTTCGTGGTAATCGGAGTTGCAATGTTAGCTTTCGTTGCAGGAGATTTATTCGGAGAGAATTCAAAAATAAAACAATTATTTACTGGAGATCCGTCTGTAGTTGGTACAGTGAACGGAGAACCTATTGGTATTGCAGAATATCAGAGTGCGTACGATCAAACACAAAAGATGTACGAAAATCAAGGTCAAACTGCAACTCCAAATCAAATTGCTCAACAAACTTGGAACAGCTTAGTTAGTCAGAAAGTGTTGAAACAACATGCTGAAAAATTAGGTTTAAAAGTTTCTGATGATGAATTTTGGAGCTATACAGCTCAAAACTTCGGAATGGCATCTGGTGCAGAAGCACAACAACAGATTGCTCAATTAGAAGCGAATGCGGCATCAAGCCCAGAAGCGCAACAACAATATAGAGGTTGGTTGCAAACTGCTGAACAAATAAAATTACAGATTTTATCTCAAAAATATTTTGGTTATGTAATGGCTGGTACAGCGGTTACAAGTAAAGAAGCGGATATTCAACAAGGATACAATATTTCGAATGCAAATATTCAGTATGCATTTGTAGATTACGCAACTTTGGCTAAAAAATTAAATGTAAAAGTAACAGACGAAGAAATTTCTGCTTACGAAGCGAAATATCCAAAATTGTTCAAAGCAGAAGGTTTAGTAAAATTAAGCTACACTTATTTCCCTGCTGGAGCTTCGACTGCTGATGACGCTGTTGCTTTAGCAAACATCAAAAAGTATTTGTCAACTCAAATTGTTCATGACGAAGTAAACAATGTTACAGATACAATTGCAGCATTTGGTTCTGCAAAAAGTGATTCGGTTTATGTGACTCAAAATTCTGAGAAACCATTTATTCCAAATTATTTTACAAAAGCAGAATTGGAACAAGCTCAATTAGGACCAGAAGCAACAAACTTCTTGAAAACTGCTACAGTTGGACAAATTGGTGGACCTTTCAAAATTGGAAATACATACCAATTATACAAACTTTCGAAATCGAAAGAAGTAAAAGATTCTGTAAAATCTAGTCACATCTTAGTTTCTTATACAGGAAGCGCTGCTGGAAACGGAGTAAAACGTACAAAAGACGAAGCAAAAAAATTAGCTGAACAAATTTTAGCTGAGGTAAAAGCTAATCCAGCTTCTTTTGGAGAAGTTGCTTCAACAAAATCGGATGATAAATCATCTGCTGTACAAAAAGGAAGCATTGGTTGGGTTGGAAAAAACAATCAATTAGATCAAACTTACAACGGATTTATTTTTACAAAACCAGTTGGTACAGTTGATTTGGTAGAATCTCAATTTGGGTTTCATATCATCAAAGTTGATGACGCGAAAAACAAAACAGCTTATCAAGTTGCAAATATTGTAAAAACAATTGAGCCTTCTAAAGCGACAACAGAAAAAGCATTTACAAATGCAAGAACGTATGTTCAGAATGTTGAAGGAAAATCATTGAATGATTTCAAAAATACTGCGAAAAAAGGTGGTTATTTAAATAATACAACAGAAGGAATTGAGCGTTATGCTGCGATTGGTCAAGATATTCCAAACGATCAGGACGGAGATATCTTAAAATGGGCTTTTGACAAGAAAACAGATAAAGGAGCAACAAACTTGTTTACATCTTCTACAGGAGATTACATTGTTGTTCATTTAGTTGAAAAATTTGACAAAGGTTTAGCACATCCAAGTGTTGTTCGTCAATATGTAGAGCCAGTTTTGATGCACGAAAAAGTTGCTAAATTGGTTGATGAGCAAGTTGCAAACGGTGGATTGAATGCTTTTGCATCTAAATTCGGAGCGAAAAAAGGAAATGCTACGGTTAACTTCTCTAATTCTAATTTAACTGGAATTGGTTTAGAACCTAAAGTTGTAGGAGCTGCGTTTGGTGTAAAACCAAATCAATCTTCTAAGGCGATTGCAGGAAATGCTGGAGTTTTCTACATTATTCCTTCAAATCAACAAATTCAAAAGAATCAAAAAGGTTCAATGATTTTGGATAATTTAAACCGTCAATTACAAGGACGTTTCCAACAAACATTGTTACAATCATTGATTCAAGCTGCTGATGTGGTAGATAACCGCGATAGAGCTTTACGTTAAGATTTAAAATTTCTTATAATAAAAAACTCCCAAGCTTAATAAGTTTGGGAGTTTTTAGTTTTATAGATATCTTTATTAATATTAAAATAAATGAAGTTTAAATTAGAAGGAAATATTCAAAATACGGAAGGAACAAGAATTTCAATTAGATGCCCACATTGTGGTCATAATGGAACATTTGAGTCTATAGGTACCGATGTATATGTAAAGGATACTTTTTCAAATCCAAAAACATTTGGACTTCGACGTTGTCCAAATAGAACTTGTTTAGGGCATTTATTCTTTGTATATAATAATTCAATGAATGATATAATATTAACTTATCCATCAGATACAATACCCTTTGATAAAGAAAATATTCCAGAAAAAGTAATAAATGCTTTTCAAGAGGCAGTTATTTCTCATTCAAATAATTGCTTTGTAGCATCTGCTATAATGATTAGAAAAACTTTAGAAGAGATTTGTCTTGATAGAAAAGTAGATGGAAAAAATTTATATTTAAAATTACAAGATTTAGGAACTAAAATTTTAATTCCAAAAGAATTAATTGAGGGTATGCAAGAGTTAAGACTTCTTGGAAATGATGCCGCCCATATTGAATCAAATACATTTAATGAGGTAGGTAAATTTGAAGTGGAAATATCAATAGAATTTACTAAAGAAATTTTGAAAGCAGTATATCAATATGAATTTCTTCTTGGTAAATTGAGAAGTTTAAAAAAGATAGGTGAATAAAGCAAAAAAGCATCAATTTTTAATTGATGCTTTTTCTATTAGAATATTTCTTAAATCTTACTTATCAAACCCATTCGGATATTCGCCTTTTACAAGCTCTATTTTCGCTTCTACGGCTTTTTGTAAATCTTCTTGATATTGGATTAACCTTTCTTGCAAAGTTGGATTAGTAGCTCCTAAAATACGCGCAGCCAAAATTCCTGCATTCTTCGCTGCATTTACTGCAACTGTAGCAACTGGAATACCATTTGGCATTTGCAAAATAGATAAAATAGAATCCCAACCATCAATCGAATTAGACGATTTAATTGGAACACCAACTACAGGAAGAGGCGTAATTGATGCAACCATTCCTGGCAAATGTGCAGCGCCTCCTGCACCAGCAATAATGACATTTATTCCACGTTCGTGCGCTGTTTTTGCATAATCAAACATACGTTGTGGCGTACGATGCGCAGAAACAATTGTTAATTCGAAAGGTATATTTAATTCTGTTAATAGATCAGCAGCTTGTTTCATGATAGGCAAATCGCTATCACTTCCCATTATAATTCCTACCATAGTTGTTACTTTTTTGCTACGACTTTCACCGTTGCGTTAACTTGTTTTATGTTTTGTTTTAATTGTTTTAAATCATCGTTAACCAATGTAACGTGTCCCATTTTTCGACCTGGTTTTGTGATTGTTTTCGCGTACCAATGTAAAAATGTTCCTGGTATTGTTAATAACTCTTCAATGTTTTCTATTTCAGCTGATCCAGTTTCTCCTTCAGCACCAATTAAGTTAACCATAGCAGAAGTTGTAAACAATTTTGTAGAACCAAGTGGTAATTGCATTAAGGTTCTTAACATTTGGTCAAATTGTGATGAATATGCTGCTTCGATTGTCGAATGTCCCGAATTGTGAACACGAGAAGCTGTTTCGTTAACCCAAATAGATTGGTCTTTGTTAACAAACATTTCTACTGCGAAAACTCCTGAAGATTTCAATGCTTTTACAACATCGCGAGCAATTTGTTCCGCACGTTCAGTGATTTCTTTCGGAAGTGTAGAAGGCATTAATAAATAATCTAATAAATTATATTCTTCGTTGATAACAAATTCTACGGTTGGATAAGTCACGATATTTCCTGAATGATCGGCAACTGTAACCACTGCAATTTCGCGATCTAAATCGGCAGGTGTTTCGAAAATAGAAGGTGCTTGAAGCATTTTGTCTAAATCAGCTTCAGATTTTAAGAATTGTACACCTTTTCCATCATAACCATCTTTTCTTGATTTTTGGAAAATTGGATAATTGATGTCTTGTTTTGATTTCAACTCTTCCCAATTATCTAATCTAAAATAAGGCGCAGTCGGAATATTGTTGTTGACATAAAATTCTTTCTGAACTCCTTTGTCTTGAATAATCGCTAAAGCCTCAGGGTCTGGAACAACTCGCTTTCCAATAGATTTTAGATAACGCAAAGCATCAACATTAACATGCTCAATTTCAATCCCGATTGCATCTAGATCTTTTCCAAAAGCGACAACTGTTTCATAATCTTTGAAATCGCCTTGTATAAAATGATGTGCATGTGGTGCACAAGGTGCATCAGCAGCCGGATCTAAAATACTAATCTCGCAAGGGTATTGTAATGCATTTTGCAAAAACATATATCCCAATTGTCCTCCTCCTAAAATTCCGATTTTTATCATATTGCGAAGTTAATGAATAATATAATTTCTATTTTTACGAGATCAAAAAAAGTATTGACGAGATGTTAACAAAGTGGAGTAAAATTTTATTTTTAGTATTTCTGGGAATTTATTTATCGAGTAGAAGTTTTTACCAATACTTTGTATTTGATATGTTGGTGCAATATTCTGTTTATGCACTAATTATTGCTTTTTTCTTGTGTTTGATTTACAATTATTCGATTCGTAAACAAGAAAAGAAAAATATTTTGTGGTTGATTCCACTCGTTGCTATTCCGATTATTACGTACAAAAATTTAGGAAATTTCTATTTTGGAGAAAATGCGAGAGGTGAGCAATCTAATTTCAAGATTATTTCGATTAATATTTTTTCTCAGAATGATGAATTTCAGCATCTACAAAAATATTTAGGTACAGAAACTGCTGATGTTATCGTTTTGCAAGAACTAACTCCATCTTGGCAAAAAAATGTAGAATTTATAAGAAAAGAGTATCCATATTATAAAGAAGAAGTTAGAAGTAACAATTTCGGAATTGCCATTTATTCTAAAATACCATTTAAAAAAGTGTCTACAAAAAATTACATTGATGAGATGCATCCCTCTATTTTAGCGGAAATTTCTGTAGACGGTAAGTCTGTTAGTATTTTAGCGACACATCCAGTTCCGCCATTACCAAATCAGGCTCGTTTTGAAAGACGAAATAAACAATACGAATTAATGAAGCAGGAAATAGATGCTTTACCGAATGAAAATATCATTTTAGTTGGCGATTTGAATTCAACAGTTTATTCTCCGAACTTCAAATTGGTGCAATCGGATAAAATGAAAGATGCTCGTTCTGGTTTTGGATTGAATAATTCTTGGAATGCTTTTATTCCAATTTTCCGCACAAATATCGACCAATGTTGGGTTTCGAAAAAAATAAAAGTGACCAATTTTTATCGTGGAGATGATATAAAATCAGATCATTTTCCGATTGTTGCAGAACTGAAAATAGATTAAGAATTTGGGTTAATTTTTAAATTTCAAAAAAAAGATTACCTTTGAAGTTCAATCGAAAGGGGTGCTTCTTTACAAGAGGCTGAGATTATACCCAAAGAACCTGGGCAGGTAATGCTGCTAAGGGAACTGGTACTTCACCAAATTACATTCGCGCGTAAATTATAAAAGTGTAAGATGGCTCCTTTCATAATATTTTTTAAAATTAATTATGAAAAGGTCGATTTTTTTATTGTCATTATTTGGTGCATCTATTCTTTATGCACAAGAAAAAGATTCTATTCAAAAAGAAGAAATTCAATTAGGAGAAGTTTCAATTGTCGAAAAACTTCCGATTACAGTTGAAAAGGTAACTGATAAAATGTTACAAAAGAAGAATTTGGGACAAGATGTTCCAAATTTGTTAAATTCTGCTACGTCTGTTTCTATAACTTCTGATACAGGAACAGGAATTGGTTATTCGTCTATCAAAATTCGTGGACTTAATGAACAATC
Organism: Empedobacter sp. UBA5924; assembly: GCF_002431085.1. NCBI lineage: Bacteria > Pseudomonadati > Bacteroidota > Flavobacteriia > Flavobacteriales > Weeksellaceae > Empedobacter > Empedobacter sp. UBA5924. The sequence goes on along the minus strand of NZ_DJDM01000028.1, from coordinate 51,105 downwards.
AATCAACGTTACATTAAATGGAATTCCGCTTAATAATCCTGAATCTCAAGGTGTTTTTTGGGTGAATATGCCAGATTTGGCTTCATCTACAAGCTCTATGATAATTCAGAGAGGAGTTGGAACTTCATCAAACGGAATGGCTTCTTTTGGAGCAAGTGTTAATATCGAATCTCAAAATCCGTCTACCGTTCCTTTTGCAGAAGCAAATGTTTCTTTCGGAAATTATAAAACACAAAAATATACAGTTCAGGCTGGTACGGGAAAAATACTAAATAATAAATTGAGTATTGATGGACGTTTTTCTAAGATAAATTCGGATGGATATGTAGACAGATCTTGGTCAGATTTAATCTCTTATGATTTTACAGCTCTATATGAATTGAATGAAAAAACAAAGTTTAGATTTCAGAATATGTTTGGAAAAGAACAAACGTATCAGGCATGGAGTGGTGTAGATGCTGAAACTTTAAAAAATGATAGAACATATAATTTTGAAGGAGAAATTTTAGACGAAAATGGAAAGGTTGAAGGTTTTTATAAAAATCACACTGATAATTACCGTCAAAATCATTATTTTCTTTCGTGGTTACAAGATTTTGGGAATAATTGGAAATCAAATTTAACAGTTCATTACACAAAAGGTAAAGGTTATTACGAGAGCTATAAAAATAATCGCAGTTTGAAACGTTATAAATTGGATTATTTAACTTCAGAAAAAAGAAATTTAATTAATCGTGAATATCTTGATAATGATTTTTATGGTTTTAATCTTGAAGTTGAAAATCAAAAATTAAACGATTTTAAAGTATTTTTCGGATTATCTGCAAACGAATATGATGGCGATCATTATGGAAATGTCTTATGGGTAAAAGGCACAGGTTTTAAGGATAAAGATTTCAAATATTACAACAATCGTTCTGTGAAAAAGCAATTGGCTGCTTATGCGAAAGTATTGTATCAATTGAATAAATTTGAATTGTTTGGTGATTTGCAATATCGTTATGTTGATTATGATGCGAAATATTTACCAAATGGAAAAAATGATGAGGAAGATTTCAGACCATTTTCGGATACATTCAATTTTGTGAATCCAAAAGCTGGAATAAATTTTAAAATCAATTCTTCAAATGTATTGTATGCTTCGTACGGAATTTCTCAACGTGAACCTTTGCGTATTGATTATGCAGGTTTGAATGATAAAGATAAAAAACCAAAAGCCGAATTTTTACAAGATTACGAATTGGGTTACAGAAAAAGTGGTCGTCTTGCTTTGAGTGCGAATTTGTATTATATGGATTACCGTGATCAATTGGTGCCAACTGGAGAATTGAATGATGTAGGAAGTCGAAAAAGAATTAATTCAGGAAAAAGTTTTAGACGAGGAGTCGAATTTGATGCAAACTATAAGATTATTCCAAATCGTTTGAATGTTTTTGGAAATATTACGTTTAGCGAAAACAAACATAATAATTACAAAGAGGAAGTTTGGGATGTTGATGGAAGTTCTTCTGTAAAAGAATACGGAAAGACAAAAATTGCGCTTTCACCAGATGTGATTTCTGCTTTCGGTTTTGAAGCTGTTCCTTTCAAAAATGTATTGATTAATTTGACGAATAATTATGTTGGTGAACAATATTTATCAAATACAGAACCAGCAGATGGAAAATTAGATAGTTATTTAGTTTCGGATCTTTTGATTCGATATTCGCCAAAAGTAAAAGGAATTAAAAACCTTGAATTTTCGTTCTTGATTAATAATTTATTTGATGTAGAATACGAATCAAACGGTTATTATTATGGAGGAGGATATTATTTTCCACAAGCCGGAATTAATGTTTTGGGTGGAGTTGGAATTCGTTTATAAAAAGCTAAAAGCTCGAGAAATTCTCGAGCTTTTTTTATTGTTCAATATAATCAAGAGGAATATGCCAAATTTCGGTTTTATTTTTTTCTCGAAAGAAATCCAAATGTCCAATTTCATCCAACCCATATTCTTTTGGAACGATATTCAAACGTTTTTTCTTCGCATTTTTCAAAACTAATTTCCCAAATAAATCTACAGATTTTGGTGTTGCCATAAAATCATCATCCAAACTAATGATTAAAACAGGTTTTGTAATTTCATCATACAAATTTTGCGTTTCATCAGCGTAACCTAGAATTGAAGTTTCATTCAGAATTAGTTTTCGCCAATCTTTTGCGATCCCGATTGGAATTGGTTCGCCCATTCCAACTTTTTGAGAAGGAAAAAAACCGTAAAAAGCAGATAAAACAGGAATCGCAATGCGAAAAAAGAAATTCACTTTAGTTTTATCTTTTTGATGAAAATTTTTGATATAGCCATATTGAGAACCAATCGTTACAATTTTATCATAAACTTTGTAAGCGCGTGTCAAACCAATCATAATTCCACCGATACTATGACCAATTAAGAATTTTTCGTGATTGGGATAAAATTCTTCGATATATTGTGTTAAACTTAAAAAATCTTTGTCGGCCCAATCTGTAAAATGCGCTTTAAAATCTTTTAATTTTTTGGGTTTAGAATCGCCGATTCCGCGATAATCATACGTAAAAACCAAATATCCCTTATTAGCTAAATACGTTGCATATTTGGCATAAAAAGTTTGTTTAACACCAATTGCAGACGAAATGACAATGATTTTTTTGGTTGCATTGTTTTCGCCAAAAGAGGTTATGGCAATTGGATATTTGTCGGAAGTTTCTAGTATGAATTTTTTCATTCTTTTTATTTGATAAGGTAAAAAATATACCTTTACAAGGTAAATCAATCTTATGAAAAAAATTATTTTAATTCTATTAATCTTATTCTCTTCAAAAATGTTTTCTCAACAATTAAAACCTGATAATGTGATTGGTTTTTGGAAGTTACAAGAATCAGGCTTTTATGAAAATGGCAAAAAAGTGTCTAAAGAATTTGATGATTGTCGGTTAATGAGAAATTATACAATTTGGGATAATGGATATGCTATTTATAACTATGTAGAAGGAAGTAATGGCAATTGTTTTCCTAGTGAGCCTCGATTAACATTGTGGCGAATTGTTGATAATAGAATTCAATTTTACATTGATGATTATATTTTTGAGGATAGAATTGTGAAAATTAATCAAGATAAAACGATAACTTTTGAAACATATATTGATAAAAAAATTGTAGATTCTGATAAGGAATTCGAGAAAATAGCAAATACAATCAGTTATGATATTTTACGTAAACAATAAATAAAGAAAATAAGTTTTCAGGTTTATTTTTTATATTCACTTTACGTCATTCAAAATCTTTATTTTTACCACATAATTATTGAACCGAATGAAAAATATATTCAGCCTATTTTTAGCATCAATTTTATTGCTTTCAGCTTTTTCGTGCAAAGAAGACGATTCGTTGGCAATATCGCAAGATCAATTGTTGCGATCTGGAAAATGGCAATTGAAAGAAATTAGAAAAACGAAAGGGAATATAACGGAAACAGACAAGTTGTTGGCTTGTGAACGACAATCTACATTAGATTTTTCGGATGTTACGAATTATAATTCTAACATGTATAAGACCGAAAAAGGAAATTGTGTACAAGAACAAACGATAGGAACGTATGTGTATAATACGTCTAAAACAAAACGTTTGTTGACAATGGAAACAAAAGATACAACGTACAATTATTATGTGAAGCAGTTAGATCCAAAATATTTGATTTTGCAAGATACGTTGAGTAAAATAGATACGATAAAGCTTCGTTTGCAAGTTTTTGAAATTGTAAAATAATAAAGAAAAATACCTTCCATCTTGGAAGGTATTTTTTATTCGAACATTTTTCGTGTAATAAAATCTTTGTCTAAACTCCAAGCGCGTGCAGGAGAATATTCACGTCCATAATAAATGATTTGAATATGTAATTTGTTCCACAACTCTTTTGGAAAGATTTTCTTCGCATCTTTTTCTGTTTCCTCAACATTTTTACCTTTTGTCAATTTCCATAATTTCATCAAACGATGAATATGTGTGTCGACAGGAAAAGCAGGATGACCAAACCATTGAGACATCACTACCGAAGCGGTTTTGTGTCCAACGCCAGGTAATTCTTCTAATTCTTCAAAACCTTCTGGAACTTCGCCATCGTATTTCTCGATTAAAATTTCGGACAACCGTTTGATATTTTTGGCTTTTGTGTTTGATAAACCAATTTCGCGGATATAATATTTTATTTCATCTACTTCTAATAACGACATTGCTTTTGCGTTAGCAGCTTTCGCAAATAATTCGGGTGTTACTTGATTCACTTTTTTATCTGTTGTTTGGGCAGATAATAAAACGGCGATCAATAATGTAAAAGCATCTTGATGGTCTAATGGAATTGGTGGAACTGGATATAATTTTTCCAATTCATCAATCACAAATTGGATACGCTCTTTCTTTAACATCATAAGTTCTGAAACTTTTTGTGTAAAAATAATGAAACATCTTTAATTATGTTTTAAATAATCAGCCACAAGCGTTCTTACAAAAAAATAAAAGTAAATATTTAGCGACTTATTTTGGCGTTATATAACATTACATTTGTAGTATAAATAAAAGATTAATTAGTTAAATCAGTTACGATTCAAGATTTAATCATTATTTTTACGAGAAGTTCTAAAGACAAATCAAGATGTTAAAAATAGGAGATAAAGTTCCAGATTTTAAAGGAATTGATCAAGATGGAAACGAAGTTTCATACCAAGATTTTGCAGGAAAAAAATTAGTCGTTTTCTTTTATCCAAAAGCAAGTACGCCAGGTTGTACAGCCGAAGTATGTGATTTACGCGATAACGAAAATGCGTTGAAGACACAAGGTTATCATTTGGTTGGAGTAAGTGCAGATTCTGTGAAAAGACAAAAGAATTTTGCTGAGAAAAACAATTTACGTTTTCCTTTGCTTGCAGATGAAAATCATGAAATTCTGAATGCTTTCGGTGTTTGGGGACCAAAGAAATTTATGGGACGCGAATTTGATGGAATTCATCGTGCAACTTTCATTATTGATGAAAAAGGAATGATTACGGATGTAATTGAAAAAGTGAAAACAAAAGAACACGCAAAACAAATTTTAGAAAAATAAAAAATAATATAATGAGCGATTTAGACAATAAAAAGAAAGCGTTACAGCTAATCTTAGATAAGATGGACAAAGCTTACGGGAAAGGGACTGTAATGCGTATGGGAGATTCGGCTGTTGATGATAAAATAGAAGTAATTCCTTCTGGATCTTTGGGATTAGATTTAGCGTTAGGAGTAGGAGGTTATCCTCGTGGACGTGTTATTGAAATCTATGGACCAGAATCTTCTGGTAAAACAACATTGACATTACACGCTATTGCTGAAGCTCAAAAAGCTGGTGGTATCGCTGCTTTTATTGATGCTGAGCATGCATTTGACCGTTATTATGCAGCGAAATTGGGTGTTGATGTAGAAAACTTAATTATTTCTCAACCAGATAATGGTGAGCAAGCATTAGAAATTGCAGATAACTTAATTCGTTCGGGAGCGATAGATATTATCGTAATTGACTCTGTTGCGGCACTTACTCCAAAAGCGGAGATTGAAGGTGAAATGGGAGATTCTCGTATGGGATTACAAGCGCGTTTGATGTCTCAAGCTTTACGTAAATTGACAGGAACAATTAATAAAACGAAATGTACAGCGATTTTCATTAATCAATTACGTGAAAAGATTGGGGTAATGTTCGGAAATCCAGAAACAACAACTGGTGGTAACGCCTTAAAATTCTATGCATCTGTACGTTTGGATATCCGTCGTTCTACTCAAATCAAAAATGGAGATGAGGTAATCGGAAATCACTCGAAAGTAAAAGTGGTTAAAAATAAAGTTGCTCCTCCATTCCGTCAAGCAGAATTTGATATTATGTATGGTGAAGGAATTTCTAAAGTTGGAGAAATTTTGGATATGGGTGTTGAGAAAGGAATTGTAAACAAATCTGGTTCTTGGTATTCATACAACGATAGCAAATTAGGACAAGGTCGCGATGCTGTAAAAGAAGTATTGAAAGATAATCCTGAATTGGCAGAAGAAATTGAAGCTAAAATTGTCGCATTAATCAAAGGTGAGCCAGTAGATGGAAAACCATCAGTTGATAATCCAGCTGACGAAGCAGAATTATTTGCTGAAGATTAATTCGAAAGAATTTTTATATAATGATAAAAACCTCTCAATTTTGAGAGGTTTTTTTGTTATTTTGTATAATTAATAAAAAAGGCGTCCTCATCTCCAAATGAAATTCTTAAACTATTTTTTGTTAATATTTCGATATTTTCTATTTCAGTATCATTAGTGTTATTTTCTGTTAAGGTAATTCGTTTGTTTTTTAAACTCCATTTTCCTTCAGACGGGCTATGATAACAAGGGTCATTTCCTCCTCCTTCATAAAAATCATTATAATAAGTAAAATTTTTATTAAAAGTTATACTTGTTTTAGAATCACATTCATTGTATTCTTCAATTATTTCTTTTCCATTCAAATAATATCCAGAGTTTTTAATCTGCCATTTACCAATTAATAATTCTTCATGCGATTCTACATTAGAATCATCATCGTTATTACAAGATGCGAAAAATGTAGTCGCTGAAAGTGTAGCAAATAATAATAGTTTTTTCATAAGTTATTTTTTTGATTGGCAATAATATGAAAAATGATATTAATTAAACGTTTTTAAGTATTTATAATAAAAAAAACACTTCTGTAGAAGTGGTTTGTCATGTTGAATTTATTTCAACATTGTATACTGTTTATGATGAGAATCTGAAACGAGTTCAGAATATTCATATTTATTATTTAAATAGTAAAACTTTTAATAATAAAAAAAGACAATCAAATTGATTATCTTTTTTGCTCCTCCTCTTGGGCTCGAACCAAGGACCCTCTGATTAACAGTCAGATGCTCTAACCAACTGAGCTAAGGAGGAAAATCCGATATTTTAAAATTTTATTTTTAAGTCTTTGTTTGACATTTCACTAAAAAAGCTCCTCCTCTTGGGCTCGAACCAAGGACCCTCTGATTAACAGTCAGATGCTCTAACCAACTGAGCTAAGGAGGAATGTTGCTTAATTGTGGGTGCAAATATAGAAGTATTTTTTACACCCACAAAAAATATTTTAAATTTTATTTAAAAATCATATTCACAATATCGTTTCCGAAGATGAATACCATTAATCCTAAGATAATTACAACGCCAACCATTTGTGCTTTTTCTAAAACTTTTTCACTTGGTTTTTTACCTGTGATCATTTCATAGATGGCAAAAACAGCATGTCCACCGTCCAAACCTGGAATTGGTAATAAGTTAATAAATGCTAACCAAGCAGAAATCATTGCCGTAAATGACCAGAAAAATAACCAGTTCCATTCTTTTGGCATTTGTTTTACCATTCCAATTGGTCCAGCAACTTGCTTACGACCGTCTTTTACTTGGAACAATGTCCCAATTCCACGAACTTGCGTTGCAATCGCTTCAAATGGCTCTACAATTCCTTTTGCGATTCCTTCACCAATTGTATAATCTTCCTTAGAAATTAATGAATCTAAATATGCTGTTGATCTTAGGAATCCAATGCTTCCATCTTTATCTACATTTACCATCAACTCTACAGGCTCGCCTTTTCTTTCAACACTTAAAGAAACTGTTTTTCCTTTGTATTCTTTTAATTTATTTGTTAAATCTGAAAATAGAGGTGTTGTGAAACCATCAATAGCAATTACTTTATCATCTTTTAATAAACCTGCTTTTTGTGCTGCACTATTCTCAACAACAGAATCCACAACGGTTGGCATTTGAGGAATAAAGAAAGCGCCTTTAGCGTTTAAAATTTCAGTTCTGAAATCTTCTGTAATTGGTAAAGAAACTTCTTTTCCTTGACGTTTTACATCTAAAGTTTCACCACCCAACAAGGCTTCTTTTCCTATTTCATTTAATGCTTGATATTTAACACCATTTACACCAACTGGAATATCACCTTTTTGCAAGCCGAATTTAGTTTGCGTTGCATTCGCTTCGATTCCATATTGCATTTTGTTTACATCAACAAAGCTTTTTCCTTGAGAAATGAATAAAATAGTATAAATAATCATCGCTAAAATGATATTTACAATAATACCTCCTAACATGATGATTAATCGTTGCCAAGCTGGTTTTACACGGAATTCCCACGGTTTTGGCTCTTGTTTCATTTGTTCCAAATCCATGCTTTCGTCAATCATTCCCGAAAGTTTTACGTATCCTCCAAGAGGCAACCAACCGATACCGTAAACAGTATCACCAATTTTCTTTTTCCAAATGGCAAATTTCACATCGAAAAAACAAAAGAAACGTTCAACACGAACGCCAAACCATCGCGCTGTTACATAATGTCCTAGTTCGTGCAACATTACTAAAAGCATCAAACTAAGCATTAAGGTAGCTATCTGTATTAACATATTGTTTTAAATTTATTTATGTTCTAATTTTATTAAACGATTACAAAATTAATCGAATTTATTTATCAAAGCGGTTTATTTTTTCCATTCTAAGGTTTCTAACAATTTTTTTACATCTTTTTTGATGTAATCAACTGCTGGAGCTAAAGAATCGGGTTTTGGTTGAGTTTTGAAATAAACCGAACCTGCTAAAAAATTCTTTACACTATCCGTCGCATGAAACTGAATATTAATCGCTGATTCTCCTCCTAATTCATACATAGTACCAAAAACCTTTTTTTCTGGAAAAGAAAATTCTTGTGGCGAGATAAAACTGGCTTTAACCGTCTGTTCTTGCACAAAACTCTCACTTTCTTTTATTTGAACGATTAAATCTTGTGGAGACTGAACTGGAAAATATGTCAGGTAAATTGTCGCTTTCATTCGTGGATAAACAATATTGAAAGAGTTTGGTTTTTTGCCCACTACGACCTTTCCAAAGTTTGAATATTGGAAAGTATAAGGTACATTTTCTTTGAAAGACAGATAAGTTTGTTGCGGATATTCGAGGCGAACTTGTCCTAAAGGTTTGGCAACTTCCTCGCTTTTATTGCACGACACAAAAAAAATAGCACTACTACATAATGCTATTATAGTTTTAAAATTCATTGTATAACGTAAAACGTTAAATTTTGTAAAATTCATTTAATTTTTTAATTTCTAAAAAGGCAAATCGTCTTCTCCTTCATCTATAAAAGGTGGCTCGACAACTGTTGTGTTTTGTTGACTTTGCTGAACTTTGTTCTGATCATTTTGCATGGCTTGACGTTGTTCATTGTCAATTTTTGGTGTCAAAAACTCGATTGAATTTGCTACGATCTCTGTTGTATAACGCGTTTGTCCGTTATCGTCCCATTTGCGTGTTTTGATGCGTCCTTCAACAAAAACTTTATCTCCTTTTTTCAGATAACGATCACATAATTCTGCCAATTTATTGCGTGTCACAATATTGTGCCATTCTGTTTCTGTAATTCGTTCTCCTGTTCTCGAAATGTAAGATTCTGTCGTTGCAATAGGAAATCGTCCAATACAATTTTGTTCATCGAAATGATGCAATTTTACATCATCACCCAAATTTCCGATCAAAAGTACTTTATTCGTTGTTCCATTCATAGTTGTAATAGGTTTTTAGTGGCTTGTTACTTACAAAGTTAATCCAAATAATGTTTATTTATAAATTTTTCTATTGGTTTTGGCAGCGGATAATGTTCGAGATCATTTAAAGCAATCATTTCAAAATCATTTTCGGCTTTCAAATTTGTTATATCTATTAAAGATACATTTAATTTCCAATATTTTATAAATAAATTTTGATGCGACAAAATATGTTTCTCCTCTTCGATAAAAGTTAGATTATTTTCAAGATTTTGATCTAAAATCCAACCTTTATCCAACAAGTCAGTTTCGGTTTCTATTTTTGGAAAAGTGAATAAATTTTTCCAAACATCATTTCCAATTCGTTTAGACAAGGCAATTTTATCTTCATTTTCGATGAGAATAAAATGTAAAAAACGATTCGAAACTTTTGTCTTTTTCAATTTTATAGGCAATTCGTTGACTTTATTTAATCGAAGCGCTTCACAAGACTCATTAAGTGGACAAATTTCACACTTTGGCTGTTTTGGTGTACAAATTGTTGCACCCAAATCCATTACCGCCTGATTAAAATCACCTGGACGTTTTTTATCAATGATTTCTAAACCCAAATCCCAGAAAATCTTCTTTGTTTTTGGCGAACTTATATCATCTGTAATATTAAAATATCGCGCAAAAACTCGAAACATATTTCCGTCTACAGCAGGTACATTTTCATTATATACAATAGATGCAATTGCAGCTGCAGTGTAATCTCCTACGCCTTTTAGCTTTTTTAAATCTTTGAAATTATTCGGAAATTGTCCATTTAACTCATCAGCAATCGTCTTTGCCGTGAAGTGTAAATTTCTGGCACGGGAATAATAACCCAGTCCTTGCCAGAGTTTTAGGACTTTTTGTTCGTCGGCGTTTGCCAAATCGAAAATAGTCTCAAATTCTTGTATGAAATTATTGTAAAATTTCATACCTTGGTCAACCCTTGTTTGTTGGAGAATAATTTCCGACAACCAAATGTGAAATGGGTCTTTTGTATGACGCCAAGGTAAATCTCGTTTATTTTTGTCAAAATATGACAAAATCAGATAGTTGAAGTTCATAAAAACTGAAAAAATCTTTTTTTGTTGGGATACTATCGTTATATTTGCACCCGCTTTCAAATTTAAGAATAATAAGAGGAATTATGACAAAGGCAGAAATAGTAAATAACATTTCAGGTAAATTAGGACTTGAAAAGAGCGATACTCAAAGGGTGGTAGAATCGTTTATGGAGGAGGTGATTAAATCATTAGTAGAAGGAGAAAATGTATACTTAAGAGGATTTGGTTCTTTTACTATTAAAACTAGAGCTGAAAAAACAGGTAGAAACATTACAAAAGGTACTTCTATCATTATCCCAGCACACAACGTTCCTACATTTAAACCAGCTAAAACTTTCATCGAAGATGTAAAGACTAGCGAAGCAAACGTAATCAAATAACAATAAAATAATTGTATCATGCCAAGCGGAAAAAAACGTAAAAGACATAAGGTAGCGACGCACAAACGCAAAAAACGTCGTCGTCTTAACAGACACAAAAAGAAAAAATAATTAGTAGCTAAGCTATTAATAATTTAGTCTTTTTACAAGATAGCACTTTTCAATGGAAATTTTGGAAAGTGCTTTTATCATTTTTAAAAACATAATTTTTTGATGAGTAAAGAATTAGTAATTTCAGCCTTAGCTGATCAAGTACGCATCGCAGTTTTAGATGAAGGCCGATTGATGGAATTTCATCAAGATACTGCAAATGATGGGTTTGCAGTTGGCGATATTTACTTGGGAAAAATCAAAAAATTAGCTCCTAGTTTAAATGCAACCTTTGTTGACATTGGTTATTCGAAAGATGCATTTTTACATTATCATGACTTAGGTCCACAAATACGTTCTTCTAACTCTTACAATAAAATTGTAGCGAACGGAACGTACAAAACCGAAAAATTGAAAAACTTCCGTATGGAAGCACCAATTGATAAAGATGGTCAGATTACTGATATTTTTGCACCTGGTGATTCTGTGTTGGTTCAGATAACAAAAGAGCCAATCCATACGAAAGGACCAAGAATTACATCCGAAATTTCAATTGCAGGTCGTTATTTAGTTTTAGTTCCGTTTTCGGAGCGAGTTTCGATTTCTCAAAAAATCAAACAAAAACCAGAACGCGATCGTTTAATTAAAATTTTAGATGGATTAACACCAGAAGGCTTTGGTGTAATCATCAGAACTGTAGCAGAAGACAAAAATGCTGAAGAATTACAAGCAGATTTAGCTTATTTATTGAATAAATGGACGCAAATCTTCAAGAATCTTCAGAAAAAGAAAGCCCCAGCTAAAATACTTAGCGAGATGGACAGAGCTTCTTCTATTTTGAGAGATAATTTTAACAATGATTTTGTTAAAATCTCTGTTGATGATGACCAATTAGCAGATGAAATGCGTGAGTATTTGGAAGTTATTGCACCAGATAAAATTAATTTGGTAAAAGAATATGACGATCCATTTGTTCCGATTTTTGAAAAGTTTAATGTCGAAAGACAAATAAAACAAGCTTTTGGTAAAACGGTAACTATTCCACAATCTAAAGGCGCTTACCTTGTGATTGAACATACAGAAGCGTTACATGTAATTGATGTGAATTCGGGGAATATTTCGCGAAATTCTAAAAATCAAGAAGATTCAGCTTTTGCGGTTAACAAAATTGCTGCTTCTGAGATTGCACGTCAGTTGCGTTTACGTGATATGGGAGGAATTGTTGTGGTCGATTTTATTGACATGACAGATGCAGAACATAAAAAAGAATTGTTTGAGCATTTGCGAGCTGAAATGGCGAAAGATAAAGCAAAACATAAGATTTTGCCACCAAGTAAATTTGGATTGATTCAGATAACAAGACAACGTGTTCGCCCAGAAGTGAACTTTATAACAACTGAAGAAAATCCGAACCAAGAATCGAATGAAGTTGAAGCACCTATCGTTACAATTGATAAAATTGAACAAGTGCTCTTGAATATCCTTGATAGAAAAGATAAGGATTTACGAAAAATGTCGTTGCACGTGCATCCTTTCGTAGCTGCTTATTTACAACATGGATTGCCAAGCATTCAGATGAAATGGTTTTTTAAGCATAAAAAGTGGATTAAGATTGTACCAAGAGATGCGTACAAATACTTACAATTTAATTTCTTGGACAAAGATCATAATACACTTTACAACGAATCAAATTAAGAAAAACCTCGCAATTGCGAGGTTTTTTGTTTTATATTCGTTACACAACAAAATACTATGAAAAAAATATTCCGAATTCTTCTCAAAACTTTAGAAGCTTTAGTTTTACTAATTGTGGTGTATTTACTTGCAGTAGTTTTGCTGCCATTAATTCCAGTAAACAAACAAAAAGAGAAGTCTAATGATCAAATCACAGCGTATATTTTGACAAATGGCGTACATACGGATATTGTGGTTCCAGTAAAATCTGAAACGATTGATTGGTCTACTTTTGTGCCTTTTTCGCATACAAAATCGAAAAAAGAATACAAATATATTGCCTTTGGTTGGGGAGATAAAGGCTTTTATTTGGATACACCAGAATGGAAAGATCTTAAATTTTCTACAGCTTTCAACGCTGCATTTTGGTTAGGAGATTCGGCGATGCATACTACTTTTTATGATAATATGACGATAGATGACGATTGTAAAAGAGTTGATTTGAGTGTAGAAGAGTATCAAAAATTAATTGTTTACATCAAGCAATCATTTGATTTGGATCAAAATAACAAAGTCGAATTAATAAAAACAGATGCTGTTTATGGAGATAGTGATTCGTTTTACGAAGCAAAAAGAAGTTATAGCTTATTTTTTACGTGTAATACGTGGGCTGCAAGCGCGTTAAAAGCAGCAAATAAAGAAGGATCATTGTGGACGGCAACACAACAAGGAATTTTTCGTCATTATGAATAAATTTTTTTAAATTATTTCTAATTCATTTTCAAAGAGTTGCCTATTAATGCGACTTGTAGAACGAAAAAAAATACTTTTAAGATTTGGAAGTAATAAAATTTGCTCTATATTTGCAACACAATATCGATAACGATACTCCTCCTTAGCTCAGTTGGTTAGAGCATCTGACTGTTAATCAGAGGGTCCTTGGTTCGAGCCCAAGAGGAGGAGCAAAAAAGACAATCAATTTGATTGTCTTTTTTTATTTCACAAATATTTAACATTTCCTCACACAACCATTCACCTAACTTTTGCATCTTACTAATAGAAAAACAAATAAAATCAGATTAGTATGAAATTTAGAAAAGTATTTAGCGTTTTAGCATTATTAATGGTTATGGTAACATTCGCACAAAAAAATATGAAAATAGATTATTCAATGTATCCAAAAGCAAAAGATGGATATGAACAGAAAATTATCACTTTAAAACCACAAGCCAATGAAGAAAACTATTTAGTTGAAATATTTGCTGGGAAAAAAACAAAGGTTGATTCTTGTAATCAATTTTTCTTAAGTGGAAATTTTGATCAAAAAACTGTTGATGGTTGGGGTTATGATTATTTTAATTTCGAAACTGATGGAAATATAGCAGGAACTTTAATGGGATGTTTTGACAATAAATCTGTCGAAAAAATTGTACATGCTCAATCTTTGCAGACGCGTTACAATAGCAAATTACCAATCGTAGTTTACGTACCAAAAGGCTATACTTTAGAATATAGAATTTGGAAAGCAGATGAAAAACTTAACATAGTTAAGTAATATTTATAGTTGTTAATTGAAAAAGCTCGAGAAATTCTCGAGCTTTTATATTTTAATGAAATACCAATTGCGTAATCGTGTAAATAACCAAACCAACAAGTCCACCAACCAGCGTCCCGTTAATCCGAATAAATTGCAAATCTTTTCCAACTTCCAATTCTAGCTTTTCGCTCAATTCTTTTCCTTCCCATTTATCAACCGTATTACTAATCAAGCTTTCCATTTCTTTGACATTTCGTAAAATCATACGGTAAATAAAATGACGCACCCAACCATTAATTTTATCAATCATTTCTTGGTTATCGTTCAAATTTTCGGTTAACTTTTTAATGTTTTTCTTAATGTAAACTTGCATTGCAGAATTTTCATCATCAAAACTTTCGGTCAGATTTTGTTTAATCGCCAACCACAAATCCAAAGCATAATCATTCAATCGTTCTTTTGTGATAAAATCATCTCGAAGCGATTCTAACCTAAATTTCCAATCGGGAGATTCTTTTATATTCTGAATATTTTCTCGGATAATTCGTTCGATATTATGACGAACTGGATGTTCTTTATCTTCTTCAACCTCATCCAAAAAACTCACCACGCCTTCTACTACTCCTTTCGATATTTTTTTACCAGCAAAAAATGAAATCACAGGATGTTTTTCGTTTAATTTATCTTTAATAATCAAATCACTTTCTAAGATATATTCTTTCGCTTTTGGAATAATTGCTTCTAAAATTTCGTTGTGTTTTTCCTTTTCTAAAATATACTCTAAACTTGATGATACTAATTCAGGTAAATCAAACTGTTTTAAAATTTCATCACCTTTCAAGGTTATAAAATCAACGACATCTTTATCATCTAAGTCTTTGACAATTTTCTTGGAGAAATTAATCAACTCTTCTTGCAACATTTCTTGATTAGCAGGTTTATTCAACCAATCTGCTGCATATTTTACAACTTCTAATTTCTCGATATATGGACGAATTGTAGATGGCGTCAAAAAATTCTCAGTTACAAACTGTCCTAAATTATCTCCGATTGCATTTTTACTATTTTCGATCAGATTTGTATGCGGAATTTTAAGTCCAAGCGGATATTTGAACAAAGCTGTAACCGCAAACCAATCGGCAAGCGCACCAACCATCGCTGCTTCGGCAAATGCTTCCACATATCCGATCCATTTCACAGGTGAATGTTGACTTAGATAAACCATCAAAAAGTAAATAAAAGCCATCAAAATGAATAATCCTGTCGCAATAGCTTTATGTTTTTTGAGGTTTTGTATTTTCTGAAGTTCCGTCATAAAAGTGTTTTGAAAATTTGTTGCAAAAATTTAGCCAATCAAAAAAGCGGAGAATTCTCCGCTCAAATTTTTGTGTTTTTGATTTATTTACTTTCCTGAAAAACCAATAATGCAACATTTGCACTCGATAATAATCGTTGGCTATGATTGATTGTAAATAATCTTTCGAAAGACGATAATTCACGGTGAACAACACCTAAAACATCGATGTTGTTTTTTGTACAATAATTGATTAAACCATCTTCTACATCTTTACTCGGTTCAATTGTAATCATCGCTTCAGGATATTCTTCTTCCCATTCTTTTTTCACGCTTAACATTTGTGGAGTAATCGATTTATCATCAACATGTACAATGTTCAACAATTTATCGTAACGTTTTGTCACTTCTTCCATTTGCGATAAAGCTTTTGCTTCTTTTTGATTGAACAATGTAGCGTAAGCAAAATTTCTTTCTTCTTTAAATTTTACATTATTTGGAACAACCAACACAGGTGCAGGCGAATTGTTAATGACATTTACCGTGTTAGAACCAAAAAACTTTTTGCCTAAACTATTTTGTCCATTCGTTCCCATCACCACGTATTGTATATCTTCTTTGTTGATAATATCCAAAATCATCAACAACAAATCGCCAACAACCAAAGAACTCTCTATTTTAACGTGTTCAAGATTATTTTCTTTTGCAATATTCTTAAGTTTATTGATATAATTTTCGAAATTTTCTTCTGTAACTTCAAGATAATTTTTAAGATTTGATTGTACCGAGACTAACTTAATATTAGTTTTGAGAACTTTTGCAAGGTTTAACGCATACAAAAAAGCATTGTTCGCTGTTTCCGAAAAATCGGTTGGAAATAATATTTTAGCCATAATAATTAAATTCTAGAATAGATTGTTCTATAAATTTACAACTAAAATTTAGGTAAAGCCACAAAAAAAGTCTTGATTTCTCAAGACTTATCTATTTTTTAACCGTTTTTAATAACCAAAACGACGCAAATCATTCTCTTTGCTTCTCCAGTCTTTTCGCACTTTCACGAAAAGTTTCAAGAATACTTTTTTATCAAAGAATTTCTCTAACTCTTCTCTTGCTTCTTTTCCTACTTTCGATAAAGACTCTCCTTTATGTCCAATAATAATTCCTTTCTGAGAGTCACGCTCAACAAAAATTTCAGCTTCGATAGAAATTAAATTCAAATCTTCTTTGAAACGTTCTGTAACTACCTCAACAGAATATGGAATCTCTTTTTGATAGTTTAATAAAATCTTTTCGCGAATTACTTCATTTACAATAAAACGCTCCGAACGGTCTGTTAATTGATCTTCTGGATAATATTGCGGACCTTCTGGAATAATTGCTTTGATCTTATTAATCAACAAATCTACATTCACGTTTTCTTTTGCCGAAATAGGTAAAATCTCTGCTTTTGGTAATAATTCGTGCCAATATTCTACTGCTTCATTTAATCGATCTGGCGTAGCTGTATCAATTTTATTCAATAATAAAATAATTGGTGTAGATGTTTTTTGCAGACGTTCGAAAACTTGTTCATTTTTCAATCGTTTTTCTCCAATTTCTACAACATAAAGAATCACATCAGCATCCACCAACGATTCATTTACTGCATCCATCATTTTTGTTTGCAGTTCATAAGCAGGATCCAAAACACCAGGCGTATCCGAAAATACAATCTGATAATCTTCTCCCGTTAAAATACCTTTGATACGATGACGTGTAGTTTGCGCTTTGTGTGTTGCGATAACCAAACGCTCTTTCATCAACATATTCATCAAAGTAGATTTTCCAACATTTGGATTTCCTATGATATTTACAAAACCGGATTTAAATTTCTTTTCGTCTGACATTCTACAAATTTAGTGATTTTTATAATATTATTTCAGATTAATATGTTGAAGAAAAGATTAATATTCTAATGAAATTTTAATTTCATAAAATTGATTTTGGTCTGTATTTTGAATAATTCTAATTAAGTTCAAAAAAATATGACGAAAGTTATGGTTTATTGAAAAATATGATTAATTTCATACATGTGTTATGGAAGATTAAATTAACCAAAATTTAAAAAAATGATGAAAGCAGAACTTATCGAAAAAGAAGAAGTAAGAAACTATAAATTTTTAGACGCGCCAAAAGACGAAGTAACGGTAGAGGCAAACAAATTGAATGGCGCAGTAAGATTAGGAAACGAATTCAAATCGAAAGCATATATTACATTTCAAACAGATCAAGGTCCTAAAAAAATTGAGACAACTGTTTGGTCTGTTACGGATAAATTTCTACAAATTAAGAATGGAGTTTTGATTCCGTTAAAATCTTTAATTGATATTCAATACTAAAAATTGTTTATTGCTTAAATTAAAAAAGGGATACGACGATGTCGTATCCCTTTTTTAATTAATTATTTTTATTGGATTCTTTCAGCAATCTAATTAACTCTGCACGTATAGCAGCTTTATCATTACTTTTCGGAAAATCTCCGATAAAAAATGTTTGTTGCGGAACTTCATAAGGTTCTAATTCACTTTTTGGAATATCAACATGTTCTGCAAATCGACTTTCTATTACCAAAGAAATTACATCTTCTGTAGATCCTTTTTTCGGAAAAGCAATCACAATAAAGTTATAATCGATATATGGTTTTAATTTTTCTTCAATCAATTCTAAATTCACCACATCTTTCCTATTCAACTTACATTCATTTCCAGAAATCCATCTAAACTTTTTCTGATCATCCGAAACAACAGCCTGTCTATATAAATTTAGTGATTCTTTTTCGTAAGGCGAATTCAAGACTAAATTACCTTTTTCATCTTCCGAAAGTTCTATTTTATCTAAAACTGTATAATCTGTTTCATCTATTTTTTTTACTGCAATTGGAAATCCATTCGCGGTAAAAACTTGATAAAAACTGGTTTTCGTTTGATCATTCAATTTACTTTTCAAATCATTTGACAAATCATCACTTTCGATTGCAATTTTTTCGATTCTAGCCAAATCTTCAAAAGAATTTTCAATCTGTTTCTTTGTCAAATAAGCATAATTTAATGCGTATCCTATTTCGTCTTGACTTTCGTCTGTTAATGGAATCTTCACTTTATCCGAATCTTCATGACAATACAAATCAAAACCTCCTTCTATGGCTTGAACCAATGAAATTTCTCCTTCATTTTCTAAAACCGATGAACTTAAAAGTGTAGAATCTCCTTTTTTCAATCCTAAAAAATTGTTTAACGAATGAAACGTTTCATTCACAAATCGAGGATCAAAATTCGATACATAAACATTATCTTCTCTCGAATAATGAAAATTAACTTTTTCTTCTTTTGAATCGATCTTTTTCATCAAATCAAAAATATCATTTTGCCATTGAAAGGTATTTTTATCCTGAAATTCACTTAAAATCTCTGGAATGTTTTTATTGTTAAAATCTAACTTCATAATAATTACTTTTGTGTGTTTTTAATTTACTGATAATCAAACTAAATCAATAATTTTACCAAAAAACTCGATTAAAATGTTTTTTCAACTTTTTGTCAACAAAAGTTGAAAAAAGCAGTTTCAAAAATTGGTGATTTTATAAAATTTAATAGATAATTATTTATCTTAGCAAGATGAATCACAAAACAGATTTTTCGAATTTAAGATTTAAACGAAATCTAAATTCTAATCCATCACATATAGAGTCATTTGAATTAGATAGTTTACAAGTCAAAAGTGATTACAATTACGATGATGTAAAAAATCTGAAACAGATTAACTTTTTACCCGGAGTTGCCCCATATTTACGCGGTCCTTATACGACAATGTATGTTCGTCAACCTTGGACAATTCGCCAATATGCAGGTTTTTCTACTGCAGAAGAATCGAATGCTTTTTATAAAAGAAATTTAGCTGCTGGTCAGAAAGGGCTTTCTGTTGCCTTTGATTTGGCTACTCACCGCGGTTACGACTCAGATCATGAACGTGTTGTAGGAGATGTAGGTAAAGCTGGCGTTGCGATAGATTCTGTAGAAGATATGAAGATTTTGTTCAATGAAATTCCATTGGATAAAATTTCGGTTTCGATGACAATGAACGGAGCTGTTCTTCCTATTTTAGCTTTTTACATTGTAGCTGCAGAAGAACAAGGTGTTTCGCAAGATCAACTTTCTGGTACAATTCAGAATGATATTTTGAAAGAGTTTATGGTGCGTAATACATACATTTATCCGCCAACTCCTTCAATGAAAATTATTGCAGATATTTTCGAATATACTTCTCAAAAAATTCCTCGCTTCAATTCGATTTCTATTTCGGGTTATCACATGCAAGAAGCTGGAGCTACGCCTGTTTTGGAAATGGCTTATACTCTTGCAGATGGTTACGAATATGTAAAAACTGGTTTGGAAGCAGGATTGAAAGTTGATGATTTTGCTCCTCGTTTATCATTTTTCTGGGCGATTGGAATGAATTTCCCTCAAGAAATTGCAAAAATGAGAGCTGCTCGTATGTTATGGGCAAAATTGATGCAAGAATTTGAGCCTCAAAATAAAAAATCATTAATGTTGAGAACGCACTGTCAGACTTCTGGTTGGAGTTTAACAGAGCAAGAACCTTATAACAATATTGGTCGTACAGCGATAGAAGCGTTAGCTGCTGCTTTAGGAGGAACGCAGTCTTTGCATACCAATGCGTTGGACGAAGCAATTGCTTTGCCAACAGATTTCTCGGCTCGTATTGCGCGTAATACACAAATCATTTTACAAGAAGAAACTCAAATTTGTAGAACGGCTGATCCTTTTGGAGGAAGTTTTATGATTGAATCTTTGACAAATGAAATGGCAAATCAAGCGTGGGAATATATACAAGAAGTTCGCGAATTAGGTGGAATGACACAAGCAATTGAAGCTGGAATTCCAAAAATGCGTATTGAAGAAGCTGCTGCAAAAAAACAAGCCAAAATTGACTCTGGTGAAGTCGCAATTGTTGGTGTAAATGCTTATCGCTCGAAATTAGAACAACAAGAGTTCGAAATTTTAGAAGTTGACAACACTGCTGTTCGTCAAAAACAAATTGATCGATTAAATCAAATTAAAGCGGAGCGTAACAGCGAAGCTGTAAAAGATATTTTAGCACAATTAACAAAAGCTGCTGAAACAGGCGAAGGAAATTTATTAGAATTATCTATCGAAGCGGCTCGTCGTCGTGTTACTTTAGGTGAAATTTCTGATGCATTAGAAGCTGTTTTTGGTCGTCATAAAGCAATTACAAGAGGAATTCAAGGAGTTTATGCTATGGAAGCAGGTAAAATGAATAAATTTGAGGAAGCTCGTAATTTAGCTGACGAGTTTGCCGAAGAAGATGGACGCCGTCCTCGTATTATGGTAGCTAAAATGGGACAAGATGGTCACGATCGTGGTGCGAAAGTCGTTGCAACCTCTTTTGCGGATATGGGATTTGATGTGGATATTTCTCCATTGTTCCAGACGCCAGCAGAAGTTGCGAAACAAGCTGTAGAGAATGATGTTCATATTTTAGGAATTTCTTCTTTGGCTGCAGGACACAAAACGTTGGTTCCGGAAGTTGTAAAACAATTGAAAGAATTAGGTAGAGACGATGTTTATATCGTAGTCGGAGGTGTTATTCCGCGTCAAGATTATGATTATCTTTATCAAAATGGTGCAGATGCAATCTTTGGTCCAGGGACAAACTTGGCGGAATGTGCCTGCGAAATTTTAGAGAATTTATTGAAATCTTATAAATAAATCTATTTTAGTATGAGTATTCCTGTCTATTGACAGGAATATTTTTATATTTATACCACACAAACCTTAAAGCGAAATGAATAAAACTCTTCGAAATATTATCTTAATCATCTGTACAATTTTTATTATATGGTTTATTGGATACTTTCTGATTGGAGATTTTATCAGTTTAGAATTCGCGAATCATGATTTTGCGAAACTATTTCCAAAGCTTTTAACATTTGCTGCGGCAGTTAGTATTTATGTACTTTTTCTACTTTCTATCAAAAAGAAAGACGGATGGAGTTTTATGAATGTGATGAAATTTATCTTTGGAATTATCTTCGGATTTCTTCCACTTCTAACCTTCGAATATTATAGTATTGGAAGTTGTACAAATTGGAAAATTGATAAAAAAATTCAAAAAACGCTTTATAAATCCAATTCTTCTGATTCAGAAAAAATTGTTTTAATCGAAACATTTTGTCCTGAATCTAACCTAAAAACAACTCAGGTAAAGCGAATTGTAGAAATTACACCTCTTTTTATCACAACTTCTGAAATTGATCTAAATAAAATTTCGGATAAAAGTTGGAAAAAACTTTAATCAAAATTAAACTTTGCTCAAAATTTGATGTCTAACAGATGAAGAAACCAATTCATCTCATGACAAAATATATTCTATCATTTCTTTTTAGTTTGATTACAATTTTTTCTTTTGCACAAGAAAAAGTCACAATTACAGGAAAAGTAACGGATGTGCTTAATTTTCCTTTAACTGATTCTGAAGTTATTTTAGGCAACAAAGTCGATTCTGCACAAATTTCTACTACATCTACAAATGATGATGGTACGTTCAAAATTGAAGTTAATCTACAAGATAAACCTGTTTATTTAATCATTGATGATCCTTTAGAAGGCGTTTTCAAACAAAGTTTCGAATCCATCAAAAACAATATTGATCTTGGAATAATTATCATTAATCCGATGATTTATGATTTAGATGAGGTTGTGGTAACAAATGTGGAACCTATTGTTGTAAAACAAGATACAATCGAGTATAATGCTGATTCTTACAAAGTAAAACCGAATGCAAATTTGGAAGCTTTGTTGAGAGAATTACCAGGTTTTGAGATGGATGACAGCGGAAATATTACGGTAAATGGAAAAGATGTTAATGAGATTTTGATTGATGGTGAACCATTTTTTGGAACGGACGGAAAAGTTGCGTTAGAAAATTTACCTGTAGATATTATCAAAAAAATTCAGGTTTCGGATTATAAAACGAAAAATGAAAAATTCTCTGGGGAACGTTCGAAATCGAATAAGTCTTCGCTAAATATTACCTTGAAAGAAGATAAAAAAAAAGGTTATATGCTCAAAGCCACGGCGGGTTATGGAACGGATAATCATTACGAAGGCAATTTGATGGCGAACTATTTTAAAGATAAAAAGAAAATTAGTTTGATTGGTTCTTCGACAGATATTGCAGCTTCTGGAATGACAAGCGGTGAAGGTTCGCGTGGTCGTGGTGGAATGGGAAGAAGAGGTTCTGATGGTGTAATAACAAATACTTCAATTGGATTGAATTATAACGATCAATTAACTGATAATTTGAAAATTGGAGCTGATTATCGTTTGAATCATTCCTTTACGAAAAACGATCAATATCAACATGTAGAAAACTTTTCTCCAAAAAATATTTATACTTCTGATGCGAATTCTAAAACTAAAAGTGAAACGTATGGTCATAATTTTGGAACAAATTTAGAATGGACGAAAAACAATACAAAAATTTATTTTTATCCATCGTTTAGTAATTCTTCGTCTACAAATTCATCAATTTCGGATAGTAAAACATATTCAGATTTGGGTGATTTGAGAAATCAAATGAATCAAACTTCAAATGGAAAATCAAGCTCGAATACATTTAATACATTATTATCACTTAATCAGAAATTCAAAAATAAATCTTATTTAGACTTTAATTCAAGTATTTCGATTGGTAAAACAGATCGAAATTCGTTCATCAATTCGACAACTTTATATACAAATGATACTATTGCGGATATTTATAGAAACATCAATGAGAAAAATATTTCGAAAAATAATCAATACAATTTTGATGTAAAATATACGTATCCAATTACAGATTCTTTGAAAATCGCCGTTGGTTCTGCTTATAATTTAACCGATTCTGAAACCAATAATAGAACGTGGAATTATAATGATGTAACGGGAGAATATGACAATTTGAACAATGATTTGACGCGTTTTTATTCAACCAAATTGAATGAATTTAATCCGTATGCTCAATTATTATTGAACAAAAATAAAATTTCGGCAACAGTTCGTTTTGGAGCAAACATCTACAATCAACAAAATTTTGGAACGTTTAAAGCAGATGATTACAGCTCAACTCAGAACAAAACTTTACCAGATATTTCGGGAAATATTCGTTATCAAAACGGAAACAACTCACTTTCCTTAATGTATAATTATCAGACAAGTTTGGCTTCGACATCACAAGTTTTACCAATTTTAGACGAAACTGATCCGTTAGATGTTTTCAAAGGTAATCCAGATCTTGATCCCAATAAAGCACATCGAATCAATTTGATGTTTAGCAATTTCGATCGTAAAACTCGTCAAGGATTTAATGCTAACTTAGGTTATACGTACAACGAATCAAATATTGTGAATTACACAGAAATGGATTATTCGATTTATAAACGAACAACAACATATGAAAATGTAAAAGGAAATTATCGTCTGAATGGTAACTTTTTCTTTAATAAACAATATCAAAAAGGGATCAATAAATTTAGAGTAAATGTAGGAATGTCGGCGAGTTATGCTTTAACGCAAGGTTTTAGAGATGCGGTGAAATATGAGCAATACAATACAACTTTATCACCTACATTGAGATTAAACTGGGATTATGGTGATTATTTAACGATTTCACCTTCTTATCGTTTGAACTTCACAAATTCTAAATATGTCAATTACTCAATTGATAATCAAAATAATATTACGCACAATTTCGGAATTAAAACTATTTCTACTTTTCCTAAAAATTTGACTTGGACAAATGATTTCAGTTACAATTATAACTCGAGAATGGCAGCAGGTTTCAAGCGTGATTTCTTTTTGTGGAATACAAGTTTGATGTATCGTTTCTTCGATGATAAATTGGAGGCTGGTGTTAAAGTTTACGATTTATTGAATCAAAATAACAGTTATACGCGTACAATTACAGCGGAATCAACAATCGATCAACGCAATAATATTCTGACTCGTTTTGTGATGTTCTCGTTAACATTCAACTTAAATCAGTTTGGTGGAAAATCTACAAAAGGTGGAGACGGAGACCGACCAAGAGAAGGCGGAATGCGAAGAATGTAAATGCAGTAGTAAAATAACAAAAAAACGGCTCAATTTTGAACCGTTTTTTTTGTTAATTATCTTTATCAACTCCTGTTTTTTTCTTGTATTTTTTGATAATATTCTTCTTCTACTTTATCAAATTCTGATATCGAAATTACTTTTCCTTTCGTGGGTTTTGTTTTGTCATGTTGAATTTATTTCAAAATCGAATATTGTTTATGATGAGAATGTGAAACGAATTCAGATTGATATACGAATAATTTATTCTAAAATATATTTCAATTTATAGCCAAACATTCCACGATCTTTGATCATGTCAGCAACACCTTCTGGACATTCATTTTCCCAATCTTGCTCAGCATTTGCAATTTTTTCTAAAATTCGACGCGAATAAGAATCTAAATAACCTCTGTTGTAATTCAAAATATCTTGAATTCTTCCATTATACAAGAAATATTTGTACAATTCGTGTACGCTATCACTTACTTGTAGATTTTTCGACGTCAACAAAATATCTTTTTCTTTGTCTAAATATGGATACAAATAAACTTTTACATTTTTCTTGAATAATTTTCCGAAAGCTTCCATGATTCCGCCAGGTAAATCGGCATAATATTGCTCATTGAAAATTTCGACCAAATTATTAACACCCATCGCTAAACCAACTTTGGTTTGATTTCGAGTAAATTTCGAGAAATAATCAACTAATTTATAATATTCAGAAAAGTTAGAAATGATAACATTGTAACCTAAACTACCAATAATATCAGCGCGATCTAAAAAATCTCGTTCATTCAATTCGCCTTCAAAACCAGAAGCAATCAAGTTAGAAAGCGTAATCTCAAATAAAATTTCGGTATTATCTGTTCTAACATCATCTTCTTGTTTGAAAATTTCTAAACCACCTTTGAACATATCCATATTTACATTCATAAAAGGACGGAAAGAGCCACGAACAGCGAAGATATTTTTCTTGTATAATAAATCGGCAGGTAAAATATTTTTTCCTTGTGGATTGAAAACCGCAACATCAGTCATTCCATTTTTAACCAATTGAAGCGACATCAAACGATTATCAACATATTTGAATTGTGGTCCACGGAAATTAATCATGTCAATTTCTAATTGATCTTTATCCAACGTATCGTATAAAGATTTTATTAATTTTCGGGGATTATCGTAGTAATAATAAGCGCCATAAATCAAATTAACACCCAAAACACCTAAAGTTTCTTGTTGCAATTGAGCCGTATTTTCTTTGAATTTTACATGAAAAATAATCTCGTTTGCTTTTTCATCTTCTGCATTTAACTTGAAACGTAAACCTATCCAACCTTGACCTTCATTTTTCTTTGAATAATCAATTGTTGTTACCGTATTTGCGTAGGTGAAAAATGCTTTTTCTTTGTAGTGATCGTGGACTAGACGCTCTTTCATCAATTCCATCTCATGATCCAACATTTTTTTAAGGCGAGCTTGTGTCACATAACGACGATTTTCTTCTACACCATATATAGAATCGGACATTTCTTTGTCATAAGCACTCATCGCTTTTGCAACAGTACCCGAAGCAGCACCTGCGCGATAAAAAAAACGAACGGTTTCTTGACCTGCTCCAATTTCTGCAAAAGAACCGTATATTTTCGGATTCAAATTGATCTCTAAAGCTTTTTGTTTAGGAGTAAGAACTTGTTCTAATGCCATATTTTAATTTCAAATAGTTTGTGGTAAATTTACCAAATCATTATGGCTAAATCAAATATAAAAATACATTTTTTAGGAACAGGGACTTCACAAGGAATTCCGATTATTGGTAGCGATCATCCGGTATGTTTGTCAACAAATCAAAAAGATAAACGTTTGCGTTCTTCTTTGTTGTTAGAAAAGGATGGAAAGATTATTACGATAGATAGTGGACCAGATTTTAGACAACAAATGTTACGTTATAATGCGCATAGATTGGACGGAATCCTGTATACACACGAGCATAATGACCATGTTTTAGGATTGGATGATATTCGCCCGTTGGTTTTCAAATCTGGAGAAGATATGAATGTCTATGGTTTGAAACGAGTGTTGGATGAATTACATAATCGATTTCCATATATGTTTGCTGAACATAAATATCCTGGAGTGCCAACGGTGATAGAGAATGTTGTGGAAGATGAAAAATTTTTGGTTGTTGGATTTACGATTGAACCAATAAAAGTTTTGCATGGACCTTTGCCTATTTTGGGTTATTTGATTGATGATAAAATTGCTTATTTGACAGATGTAAAAACAATTCCGACAGAATCGCTTGAGAAATTACGTGGAGTAGAAGTTTTAATCATTAGTGCGCTACGAGTAGAACAAGAACATTTTTCGCATATATTATTAGATGAAGCCATACGATACTCGGATTTGATAGGTGCAAAGCAGACATATTTTACACATATTTCGCATCATTTGGGATTTCATGATGAAGTAGAGGAAAAATTACCAGAAGGTAAACATTTGGCTTACGATACGTTAGAAATAATTCTGTAAAAAGTTTAAAAAATAGTTGGAAAAATAAATAAACTAACATTATATTTGCAGTCCATAAAGGCTCGGATGGCGGAATTGGTAGACGCGCACGACTCAAACTCGTGTTCCTTTGGAGTGTGGGTTCGATTCCCACTCCGAGTACTATAAAAGGTTGTTAATTATTTGATTTTCAACCTTTTTTGTTATATGGTAAAATAATAAATTACCATATTTGTTACCATTGTCATGTGTTTTTCATATGTCATGAAATAATATGAAACTAATGTAAAGATATAATTTTAAAATTATATTTATGCAAGAGTTGGTTGTTATCGAGAAAGATGTTCTCGAAAAATTAATTTTTAGAGTTGTTGATAAAGCAATTCATAATTTAATGGTAGCTAATAATAATACAGGTAAATTAAGTGTTATTACTAGTGATGATAAAAGTGTATTTGATCCAGAGAAGCATTATACTACTAAGGAGGTCGCTAAATTGTTTGATAGAACAGTAAGGTGTATTTACAATTGGTGTAAAGATGGTACGTTTAAAAAACGTAAATTCAAAGGAGAATTATACTTTGTCAAAGAGGAGGTTCATTCATTGTTCAATCAAATTTGTGAATAATGAATATAGGTTTTTTAAAATTTTATTTTACGAACCAAGACAGTGATTTGTTTTACCGATGTAAAATCACTTACAGCAATTATATCTTTATTCTTCTTCCTAAACAACAATTCAGCATTTAATATATTTTATAAAAAGTTAAGCAGGTTTTTTGAACCTGCTTTTTTTATTTTTAATATACTGTACTTTTCATCTTAAGCGTATTGTCACCAATATTGTAAGCGTAAATTGAAGAAGGAAGGAATGTAAATTTATAATCTCCAATTTCCTTTACGCCACTCTGATCGATTGATGTTACCAGCGCGCTTGTAAATTGATTCGCTTCACAAAATTGAATTAGACTTGCCAACTCTTGTGGTTTATCAAAATATCTGTTACTCCATTTAATTTCCACGCCCCACAATGGTTTGAATTTTTTATCATCAAGTAAAACCAGATCAACTTCTCCTTCTTTGCGGTCTTTCCATCGTGCATAAGTAAGGTCAAGATTTTCACGGTGCATCCACTGAGATAGAATTGCGGTTTCCACCATATTTCCCATTTCAGAATCAGATTCTGTTATCGGTGAAAATAATGCTGTTCTAAGTGATGGATTTGTAAGGTAAACTTTGAAGCTTGTCACTCGTTTCATCTTCTTTGCATTGATGTCAACTTTATGTAAAACCTTTATTAAGAAAGCTGCTTCTAAGTATTCTAAATATTTTTTCAACGTGTCTTTGGTTATTCCACTGTCTTTAGACATTGCTTCGTATGAAAACTCGTTACCTGTATTGTATGCAACGTATGTAAAAAAACGATTTAACTCTTGAACATCTTTTATTCCATACAAACTTGGAAGATCTCGTAATAGAACCTTATCAACAATATCATTTTTTACATAACGTCCCATATCACTTTGGATTTTTTCAGACATAACGACTTCAGGATATCCACCAAAATTTAGATAATTGATAAATTCTCCGTTAAGAGTTTTAACATCATGTGTTAAGCAATAGGGAATACTTCGATCATTGTAGACGATAGAATCTTGATAAATAAGATGGTCTAAACCTTTTAAATGAATATATTCTTGAAATGTAAGCGGTGGCAACATAAAGTCTGTAAAACGACCTGCGCCACTTTCAGAACTATGCCATCTTAATGCCGCCGCCGCAGAGCCTGATACAATGAATTTGATATCTGGGTAACTGTCAACCAATACTTTTAAATGACGCTCCCAATCTTTTAGATATTGTATTTCATCAAAGAAAACATAACTATTATTTAGATCTTTTAATTTGAGCGCATCCTTACAAAGATTGAGTAAATCTTCAAGTCCTAAGTTGATGTAAATTGGATTGTCTATTCCGATAAAGAATATTTTCTTGGGATCAATTCCTTCCTTGATTAATTCATCAATTGTGTGGAACATCATTACTGTTTTACCAACACGTCTAGGCCCCATTAATACGACAGCTCTGCGAACATCAGTGTCTTTAACGAAAGGGTAAAATAAATCGAAATACAAACGCTTAGACATCTGCCTGTAGTTGGATGGGATCTCTTTTGTAACCCACCAAGGATTTTCGTAATGTAATCGTTCGACGATTTTTTCTGTAGGAATAACACTTAAAAAATTCATAAATCCGCTTATTTGTACAAAAATAGTAAAAATAAGCAGTCTGTAACATGCTTATTTGTGTTAAAATTGTATAAATAAGAGTTTTTTGTGAATTATAAATCTCTTATTTATTAAGAAGTAAACGACTTTTATTTAAAAATTTCTGATTTTAATATTATCTTTACCAATGTTGTGTAAATAAACATTAATATGAAAAAAATTTTGATAATATTCTATTCTTTCATTTTATTTGGCTGGTTTAGTTTAAAGTATAAAAATGATTTTGATTTTTTATCTGGAGATAATGTAATTGTAAAAATTAGTAGTTACTCTTATAGTATGATTGAAGACTTTTTAAATGAATTTCTGAGTAAGTATAATTTTAGCCTTCATCCTTTATTAATTGTGGGAATTATATTTTCATTAATTTTTCTAATTATTACTATAAAAAATAAGATTAATGATTCAACTAATGATTCGTCAGATTCGGCTATGGCTTTTCTAATGCATGAAACATATACTAGAAGTCCTGAGTATAAAGAACAGCAGCGTCAAAAAAAGCGTCAAAAAATCAAAAGACATTCTGAAAAAAAACAAATTGGTTGACTGGTGAGACATACACTCAACATTTTGAAGATGGTGAAAAAGTAGGGGTTTACAAGAAAGAAAAAAAATGGTTTTCTGGAGAAGAGTATATACAACATTATGATAATGATGGAAACGTTAATGGTAAATCGAAAGCTAAAAAAAATTGGTTAACTGGGGAAGAATTTACTCAACATTATGATGAACAAGGTGAAAAAACAGGGAAATCTAAAATAGGATCCTCGTTATTTTCTAGTAATGATAAATTAAATCACAAACTTGATGATTCATATAATGGAGAGTATACACATCATTGGGAAAGTGATGATATTGAAGATATTTCAGATGAGATTAATGATGATGACCGTGATAATGAAACAAGAAGGTTATTTGACGAATTAATTGAAATTAAAAAAAAGAAAAACAAAAAATAAATAAAAAAACCTCAACATGATGAATGTTGAGGTTTTTAATTTATTCTAACTCTTGATTTATTTCTTTGAAGTTAGC
Source organism: Empedobacter sp. UBA5924 (assembly GCF_002431085.1). Classification (NCBI taxonomy): domain Bacteria; kingdom Pseudomonadati; phylum Bacteroidota; class Flavobacteriia; order Flavobacteriales; family Weeksellaceae; genus Empedobacter; species Empedobacter sp. UBA5924. The sequence continues at coordinate 20,426 of NZ_DJDM01000028.1, read as the reverse complement.
TAGTGCAGCTTCAATAGTTTCTACAATTTCTAAAGCCAGAATATCTGGATCTGGTAAATTATCTAAATCCGTTAAGGATTGATCTTTAATCCAGAAAATATCCAAAGATGTTTTATCACGAGTGACAATTTCATCATAGCTGTATTTACGCCATCTACCATCAGGGTTACCTTCTGACCATGTTTCTTTACGTTTGTTGATATTGGATGCATTATAAAGCTTTACAAACTCATTTAGATCGTTTTCTGTTAATGGTTTCTTCTTTAATGTATGATGAACATTGGTACGGTAATCATAAATCCAAATATCTTTCGTCCATGGATCTTTAGATGCAGGTTTGTTGTTAAAGAACAAAACATTTGCTTTAACACCATTAGCATAAAAGATACCAGTTGGTAAACGAAGAATCGTATGTAGTTCAGTTGATTTTAATAACTGCTTACGGATTTCTTCACCTGCACCACCTTCAAACAAAACGTTGTCTGGTAATACAACAGCTGCTTCACCATTGATCTTCATTAACGATTTAATATGTTGTAAGAAGTTTAACTGTTTGTTGGATGTAGTTTCCCAGAAATCTTGACGATTATAGTTCATGTCGTCGCGTTCAACTTCACCGTCTTCATTGGTTACAGTATAAGAACTTTTCTTCCCAAAAGGAGGATTAGCTAAAACATAATCATAAGTCTTAGAGTCAGTAGCGATTAAGGCATCAGAAGACTTTATAAGCGGTTCTCCATCGATTTCTCCAATACCATGAAGGTACAGATTCATTAAGCACATACGTCGTGTATTTGCCACGATTTCGTTCCCATGAAAAGTTTCGTCTTTTAGGAATTTTTTCTCGTCACGATCTAAAGAATGATTCTTCGTGATATATTCATAAGCTGAAAGGAAAAAACCACCAGAACCACAAGCGGGATCGATGATTGTTTTCATTGGTTTAGGTTGTACACACTTTACCATTGTATTAATTAATGGACGTGGAGTGAAGTATTGTCCCGCACCAGATTTTGTATCTTCAGCATTCTTTTCTAATAATCCTTCATAGATCTTACCTTTAATATCAGACCCTATCATCGCCCAATTTTCTTGGTCGATTAGATGAATGATTCGTAATAATTTTGCTGGATCCTGAACTTTGTTTTGGCTCTTGGCATAAATCTGTCCTAACATACCTTTCTCTGTAGAAAGTGTACGTAACAACTGAACATAAAACGCTTCTAATTCTGCACCATTTTTGTTCGTTAAACTTTCCCAGTTGCAAATATCACCACCATCAATTTCTTTTCCCTCTATATCTTTTATACGAGGTAGTTCAATATTCTTTGAGTATGGTGGCTTATTTAACTCATCTACCATCTTAAGGAATAGTAGATAAGTGATTTGTTCTAAGTAATCTCCGTAACCAACACCATCGTCGCGCATAACGTTGGCAAGGTTCCATATTTTAGATATAATTGCTGATTCTGTCATTTTTTAAATTGTAAAGATTGTACTAATTCTTTCTTTTAACCATTTAGCTCTTTTGTTGATACTATCTTCATCCCATTGAGAATTATTTTCTAAAACAGCTTTTGTTATTTCAAATGATGTTTTACCATCAATACCTTTACCGCTGTAAATTTCTTGCTTATCAACGAAATTACGATTACTTGCTCTGATGTTTTTTGTTCCAGAAAGTAATGTTAGATTACCTAATGAGTTTAATAATTTTTGAGCTTTAGAAGATTCGAAGTAATCTTTCCAGTTTAATTCTTCTTTATTCCATTCTTGGGGAAGTATGTGCTCTGTATGTAATTCTCTTGTTATTGGAATGTATTCACGATCATCTTGTTCATAATACTCAACGGCTAATAAAATAGCTTTATGCCAATTGATAAAATAAAGATTTTCATTATCTAAGAACTTTTCAAAGTTTTCGTATTTGTTAAGGTTCTCGATAACCATAGATTTAATTTCGCTAACATCCTTATCAGACTTGATAGCCTTTAAAATATTGAATGATGTTTGCTTGATACGGTTTAATGTACCACCCGCAATCCAACTTTGATAATAATATTTTCTAAGAATTGTTTTTAGCTCATCATATTGTTTGTAATTAGTATGAATTGCAGTTGCTAAAATTGTTTTCCAGTAAATACTATGGTTAACGTATCTAAGCAACGAAATGTCTTTGTCTTTAGTTTCATTATTGATTTCTGAAAGCACCAACGCATATTTTTCAATATCTAAAATTATTTGCTGTGGACTCTGACCTTTGAATTGTTCTTTCAGCTCATCTTGTAGAGCTTTACGAGGATTTTCAGCCTTCAAATAATATAAATAAAGGTTGAAAATACTTTGTACGGTCTCGCCCGAATGTTTAGCTGTAGTTTCAATTCTTTTCCATACTTCAATAAAACTATTTCTTCGAGTTTCGTCTAAGTTTTGTAACAAGTGAGCTTTTATGATATCTGCTGGTGTTAAATCTAATCCACGATCATTTAAAACAGAGAATAATTTGATCGCAAAACCTTCGTCAAAACAAACGATTCGAATCAAAGTAACATTATTAAAGAAATAGTCAATAAATGCATTGAAATCACTAATATGGTACTCATCAGAGGGATTTTGGGATTGTTCAATTAGCTCTTTGAAATAATAAGCATTCTGTAAAAAACGGTTGTTTACTATCTCTTTTTTTAGGGATCTAAAGTTAATTCCGTTAATCACTGATTCTTCAAAATTAGCTTGATTATTTAAATGTGTTGTTAAGATTAAACGATCTTTTTCTTCGATGTCATCTTTGATACAAGCATTAATTAATGCTTTATATTTTGGAGAGATATCTAAGCCAAGATCTCGTAATGTACAGAATAAAATTGTTAGAGTAGTTAATCTTTGCTGTCCATCAACAACTTCATATTCATTATCCTTTTTAACCACCACGACAGAGCCTAAAAAGTAATTAGAATCTAAGTTAGGATCATTTTGATTATTACGAAATGCTTCAACAATGTCATACCATAATTGTTCTACACGCTCCTTATCCCATGAATACGGACGTTGGTAGATTGGCATATTGTAGAATGCATCAGTATCTCTAAATATTTGTTGTATTGTTTTATTATCTGGTTTGAAAATATCTTTTGCTTCTCCCATATTTAAGTTATTCAGTAGTTTTCTTTTTAGTAGTTTTTATCTTCGCTGGCTTATTTGCTTCTTTCTCTGCTTTTATTTTGTCCAACAACACCGATGCTGGTTCGTAATCAGGTTCTTGTTTACAAGCTGTAATTTCTTCTTCGGTAAGTAAAGTTCCATCAAAGGCTTTTTTTAAAATAGATTGGCGTAAGGCTTCTGCTTGTGTTAAACTCTTTTTTATTTGCTGCTCCACCGCATCACAAACCGATAAACGAGATTCGATTTCTTTAACGATTTGGACTTGTTCTTGAATACTTGGGATAGGTATTGCTATTTCTTTCAATTCATTCATACCAACCATATTTGGCATTGCTGTACCTAATGATTTTTCAAAAATTAATCTTTGAAATATTTCACTACGAAACATAATAATAAAATACTTATGCAGTATAATTTTTTCGTTCAATGATATTTTTAGCAATGCCTGATTTATAACACCGAAATCTGCATTTTCAGGCAAGTGGCAAATCCTTCCTAGTGTAGCTCCTGAACAACTTATTATTAAGTCGTTTGGTCCAGCAGTAAATCCTTTTAATTCTTCATATTTTTCATTAGAAATAAAATATCTATGTCTAAAAGGTTCATCGTTAATGGCATGTCCTTGTTCATATACAGGAATACCTTCCTCAATAAAAAATTCTTTCTTCAATGCACTTCCAAAAGGCCCTCTCTTTAGAGAAGTTTTATTTGGTTGTACAATGGCTTTTATTGCGAAAAAATTCCATCTATTAGGTATATTAAAACCTGAAGAACCATTAACATAATCTGGAAAATAATTTCCTTTTGCAATATTTTTATTTTTTAATGCCTCATCTATAATTGTTTTCAATCCCTCTTTCAACTCCTCAGCAGTCGGTAAATCTGTCTGCTTCTCTCTCCATTCTTTCGTCAATTCCCCCTCAAACGCTTTTTTCAAAACGGCTTGGCGGTAGATTTTGAGTTGGTCTTGTGCTTTTTTAAGGTCGGCAATTCCCGAATCCAAACTCGAAAACAAGGCTTCTATCTTTTTGACGATGGCACGTTGTTCGGGAAGGGGTGGGAGTGGGAAATCCATTGGTTTTATATTAGTAAAGCTCAAAGCTTGCATAGTTGCCCCTTTTGAATCCAAATTTTTCCTGAAAAAATCAGATTTAAAAAAGTTGATTGCATATTTATTGAATATACCACTATAAGGAATAATCCGAAACAAATTATTTGCTATTGCTCCTCTCTTACCTGTACATACAAATCCTACTGTTCCATATCTAACCATAGATATGTCTTCCTCTATCACATTATGTACACCATTTATAAAATTAACATATCTAGGAGGTTCATTTTCTTGAGTAAAATCAATTATTCTAAGAAACCTAATTCCACCATCAAAATTATTTTCATATTGCTCTTCTTTTGGAACTTGAATTCCTTGAGCAAATTCAAATAAATCCCCCAATTTACATTCTACCCAATCTGCTCTCATTATGTGAACCTTGCTTAATTTTTTTTATTTCTTGCTTAATGATACGGATACCTTTATTTAAGCGATTTTTATGTATTAAATTAACCTTGCTTAATTTATGATTAATCTTACTTAACTATTTTTTTTGAATTGATATTTAGCATTTTTATCTCTCAATTTAGTACTGATACGTTCCACCATATTATCATCAATCATTTTATTAAGATAAGTACGAACTGTGTTCTCATTAATCTGTACATAAGAAACTAATTCATCTAATGTAGAGCTACTGTTTACAAACAGATATAAAAGTATTTTTCTTTGAGTTTCGTTAAAGTTTGCCCATTCTCTTTCGATATGTTCCATTAGACCATCTTGAATAGTTTTAGAATGTAAACTAACTTTGTTGCGTAATACTAAATATACATTTCCATTTTTTTCTGAATATTCAGGTACGGATAACATTGATTTTTCCATCGATTCATAGATACGTGCAACGCCTTCATTAAGTTGGCGTACGTATCCCATATCCTCCAATACTCTTGCTAATCTTGGGTTACGTGCAAATCGTTCAGTTTTAATATTATCAATATTAACTTGAGCAGGCAAAGGTCCACTGTTGCTAATTTCTAGACGGTTGTCAAAATGTTTTATATATACTGAGTTACCCTGTACATTGTATGATCTGTGACATAGAGCATTTACTATTGCTTCAAGCCATGCATCTTCAGGATATTCTGGAACTTTGATAAATCTTCCAGTTTCTATATCTAAAAAGTAATAATCTTTGAAAGATACGTTTAAGAATTTTTTTATAACATCAATTAATCGTGGAACATTAGTCTCAAATCGTTCGTCTTTTACAACATTATGACTAGTGCCTGTTAAAGCTTCTGTACCTTCGTACCTAATATAGCGAACAGATGCTGTGGGAATATATTTCTCAGGATCTTGAGCAAAAAGTAATATAGCTGCATTTTTAAAGTGATAAAATTCATCCTTTTTAATGGCTAGATGTCGTTTAACTAAGAGATCAAATAACTCACCCTGATAATTTAATTTTGCTTTATATTCCTCTAATAAATCTAGATCAAAATCATTAGTGTCAAAATCATGAACCAACTCTTCTTCGAAGCGACGAATAGACTTATCGTATTCAAGTTTCTTTATATGATCTCTATCTAGAATTCTATTGGAATCATGCACTCTAAGAAATACGTTATCATTATCTTTTCTAGAAAATACACGTTCCAAATCTTGTTCAACATGATATAAGAAAATTAAATTCCCATCAATTTCGATTTCTTCTAATTTTATATTACATGGAGGTTGTACAAAGTCAAAAATTAATTTTCGATAATCATCTAATTTATCATCTAAACTTTTTAAGTCTTGGATTTCACCATCATCAGTTACTCCGAAAGCTAGTGTTCCCCCATCAGCATTAAGCATACCAATAAGTTCTTCTGCTATTTTGGTAGGTTTTATGTCTTTCTCGCCTAATCCCTTTCTTTCAAAATATTGATTTTCTTTTTGGGTTTCTAGATACGATAAAGTTATTATTGTATTTACTTCTGAAATAGGATTGCTCATATTTTCTTGCTTAATGAGTTTATAATCTTGCTTATTTTTTTAAATACCCTATATATTAAGGGTTTATGTGTTGTTTTTAATCTTGCTTAAGAATTGATAAATCTTGCTTAAAAGTAATTTATGCTGCTAAAGCTTCATTTAATTCGTTAATAATATCTTGCATTTGGTCGCCAAATAGTTGGTACATTTTACCACGTCCACCTTGTGCATCAAAAGGTGTATAGTCCAAATCATCCATTTCAATGTGATAAGAAGAAACAATGTGTTCCTTTATTAAACGTAACCAATCCATTTGTTCTGTTGTAAAACGATTGTGTTGCCCTGCATTCTGTGCAAAGATCCATTTTTTAAAGTTTTCGTCTACGGTTTTATCATAAGGTTTTAAAACCTCATCAATACCACAAACTTTACGGACTAAGGATACTAAGGAAGTTAATTCGTCTTGTGGTGAATTAGTTTCTGTAGCACCAATCGTTTTGTATGCGTCCCAAATGTAAGCTGGTGCAAAAGTAGGTTTTTCTAAACGGATTTTCTCCATCAATTCCTTTAGCATTTTAAAGGTAATTTCTCTTCTTCGGTAGGGTTGGTTAAAATAGATGTTTAACGCGGTTATTTCGTCTTTATGGGTATTTAAATAGCTTTCAAAATCTTGTATTAAATCATTCGCTTTATCAACTGTCGTGGTGTCCCATTCAGAAATTGTAACTGTATCTAAATTGATATGATCGATAATTTGATCGTGTTGTTGACGAATCTTTTCGATGTATTCATTTACTTCTCCAGTAAAGGTATAAGAAGCAATCTTTGTTAGCTCTTGTTGCACTTTTTCACGAGCGTTTGTCCATTGTTGAGGTGTTTGTTCGGCTTTAGGAATTGCATCCATTATTTGGCTTGTTTTCTCCTCAATTTTATCTTCATCAAAAGCTTGGATTAATTCACCAGCAATTTGTTTGATTCCTTTACCATTGGTTAACTCTGTCAATCGTACTTGTTCAGCTGGAGTTAGTTGTTTCTCTAAACGTAACAAACGATTGGCAAGTGATAAATAAGTATCTTCTTCCTTAACTCCTATCTGTACAGCACCCAATAAATCTTTTAACGGAACCGATGGTTTACGCTCTAATGGTCTACTGTCTGTCTTTTTAGATTTAGTTGCACCAACTGCATCAACAATCACGAAATGAGTTTTAGCACGAGCATTTTTACTCACTAATTGTAATTTATCTGGATCGATAATACGTGTTCCACGTCCTTTCATCTGTTCGAAGTAATTGGTACTTTTTACATCTCGCATAAATAACAAAACTTCCAATGGACGGATATCCGTTCCAGTAGCAATCATATCGACTGTAACTGCGATACGAGGGTTATAATCATTTCTGAATCGATTTAAGACTGATTTAGGATCTTCATCAATTTTGTAAGTTATTTTCTTACAAAAATCATTTCCTTCACCAAACTCTTCACGAATGGTTCTGATGATATCATCTGCGTGGGAATCTGTCTTAGCAAAGATCAAAGTTTTAGGAACTTCGTATTCACTATCCTTCCAACGATCTGGATAAATAGTGGCTTCTAAGGCTTTTTTAAATTCTTTGATGATTGTTCGGATCTGGGATGGATTAACAACATCACGATCAAGATTATTGCTCTTATAATTGATATCTTCATCTATTTGTTCCCAACGTTTTTTACGAGTTAATTTCTCACGTTTCGTAACATCCCATCCAGATTTTATCTGTGAACCTTCTTTAGAGATTTCAGTTTCTATTGTGTATATCTCGTGCGGAACGTTAACACCATCAATAACTGATGCTTCGTAAGTATATTCACTTACAACATTCTCATCAAAGAATCCAAACGTACGTTTATCTGGAGTTGCAGTTAGGCCAATTAAAAATCCATCAAAGTAATCCAATACTTGTTTCCAAAGGTTGTAGATGGATCTGTGGCATTCATCGATGATAATAAAATCAAATTGTTCAATTGGTACTTTAGCATTGTACTCCACAGGAATTCCATCCTTCTTAGCTAATTTATTTTGTAGCCAAGATGAGGTTTCATTCGGGTTATCACTCTCCGCACTTTCGCTTAATTCTTCCCCTTGAAGTATGGAATACATACGTTGGATTGTACTAATACAAACTTGTGCTTCGTTAGCAATATAGGATGATGATAAACGATGAACGTTGTATAATTCAGTAAACTTTCTATTATCATCCTGCGGTTGAAAAGCTCTAAATTCCTGTTCAGCTTGTTCTCCAAGGTTTTTGGTGTCGACCAGAAATAAAATTCTTTTCGCTTTTGCAAATTTTAGTAATCGATAAACAAATGTAGCCGCAGTATAGGTTTTTCCAGCGCCTGTAGCCATTTGGATCAAGGCCTTAGGTTTGTTTTGCTTAAAGGATTTTTCCAGATTACGGATTGCGACTATCTGGGCTGGTCGAAGTCCATTTTCCTCCAACGCTGGAATAGCTTGTAAACGACCTCGTAACGATTGATCATTATTTATCCAGTCTAATAATGTTTCTGGTTGGTGAAAGTGAAACACTTCTCGACTACGAGGTTTAGGATCTCGGTAATCTGTAAAGGTTGTGATAGCACCAGTGCTTTCATAAACAAATGGGATAGCTTCAGAACCTTTAAAATATTTTAATTGAGCATCAGCATAACCTTTGGATTGTTCTTCGTGTAATGTAAGTCGATGTCCTTCTGTTTCTTTCTTAGCTTCAATAACACCAACTGGTTTTTGATTAACAAAAAGAACATAATCAGCAGGACCAACAGATGTCTGGTATTCTCTTATAGCAACACCTGTAGCTTCATTAAAATTAATCTTATCTTTAGATTGTACGGCCCAACCAGCTTGACGTAACATTTCATCTATATGATCACGAGCAATCTGTTCTGGGTTTTGGTTAAGTTCAGTCATTGTGTTAAATTCTATCGTAAATATACCAAAAAAGTTAAGTACTTGGAAATTACCATACCGCAAAAGTGTTCAACTTAAAAATTTCAATACGTGATATATAGATCTTAACACTATAGTGAAACCCAGTTAATAAGAGTGTTTTAAGTAAGCTCATAATTATATTTAAGAATTCAAAATAATTACCTATCAATTATTTATGTTAAGTAAATTAATAAAATTAATAAATCTGGAAAAGAATTGATTTATGTAGCATTTAAGCTTTTTTTTACAGTTAGAAAATTAGGAACTACACCACCTAATTTATCTACACCTTTACCTATATATTGTCGGTTAGCGAAATCAGAAATCATTTCCTCGACGTAAATAATTGATTTCTGGCATCCAAATGAATCGGTGTAAACTTCATTTGATATATAAAAATTATTAAATAATATATCTTCGATCTTATTTCTAATATCTCTAATTGTCAGATTACCGCGATCAAGACCAAGATGTAAATGAAAATGATTGACAGATTTTTCTTCTTGTTCAACTACAAAATAAAGATCCATATTTAGTTCATTAAATATTGTTCTGGCGATGAAATCATTGTATTTGTAATCATAAATACTAAATTTAGCGATGTCGTCAGATTTGATGTTTATTGATATATTAGTGTTGTAGGGATTTTGTATTTCTCTTTTTACTTCGGAATTATTTTTTTCAGAAATAGGTTTTGATACAGTTTTTTTCGGAGCTCTTTTCCTTTGAAATTTTTCAAGAAAATTTAAATCTATCAAATACTCGTTTATATTTTTAGAATTTTTATTGAATTTTACAGAAGGATCACTAACGGAAAATAATTCTTTTGCTCTTCTTTTTACTTGTCTTAAACCTAGATCTATTAATCCATTTTGTATTAAATACTTTATATTTTTATAATGTTTCATATTAAAATAAGCTCTGCTAAACGGGCATAATGCGCCCAAAGCTCTATTAATATGTACCAAGCAAAATCTAAAAAGTCAAGTTTTGATTAAAATAAAAAGAAAAATAATTCATAATAAATTGATTTTCAATGAAATATTTTTTAAAAATTATTATCTAAAATCATATTATGATGAGCTAGTAATTCTTATGTCCTATTAAAAATAAAAGGATATTCAAATTGAAATTTTGAAAGAATATTTCTCAAGAACAAAAAAAATAAAAAAATAATTGATACACTCGGTAGTCAATTTTCCGGCAGAAGTAGGGGGGGGATATTTAAGGGGATACGCAGGTACCCCCTACCTGTGTTAATATATTTCAGCTAAACGTTCTTTAACATTATTTGCTCTGGTATGATTAGAAGTTTTTATATATCTCTCCAACATTGTAGTATTAGTATGCCCGCTTATAGCAAGTAAATCTACTAATGTTACCCCAGCATGTTGTGAAGCATTTGTTAAGAATGATCTTCTACATGTATGAGAAGTTACAAGTTCCCATTTTGGGTAATCATCAACAATTTTTCGTTTCTTCTTATTTTTCCCTTTCCCAATTATAATAGATTTAGAACCTCTAACTATTTCATCAATTCCAGCTTCTTTACATATCAATTTGATGTATTCATTATACTTAACATCAGAAATCTTTCGCGGTAATTTCCCTCTATTTTTAACTAATATTTTTCGAATAGGGTTGAAAATAGGAATAACGATTTCTTTTTTTGTTTTTACAGTTGTAAGTTCAATAAATTCTTTTTGAAAATGGTCAGAGTTTAGCTGGAATAGATCTGAAATTCTTAACGCAGAAAATAACTGAATAATAAACCAATCTTTTGCGTTATCCATGTATGAGCCACAAGGGAAATTAGTCTTAAGAATTTTGTCTATATCATTTTCGTTAAGGTATATCGAAATGCTATCTTCTGGTGAGTAAGTAAAAGTTCCGTGAATAAAATCTTGACTGACTTCTATTTTTTTTTGCATTGCAAATCTGAGAATAGCTTTCAGTTTATTGATATTTGTGTCAATAGTACCAGAACCAAGCTTTTGTTGTGATTCCTGAAAATAGACGAATTTATCAAAAATGTTAAGATCTATATCTCTTAGTTTTATATCAACTGTTTTATTATAAATGTTAAATTGTTTCCAACATTTAATCATAGTTGTATATCCCTTAATTGTGTTTTGCGAAAGATTTTTGCCGTTCTTAGCTTGTCCTTCAATTTTTTTATTGGTGGAGATATAATGGTTATAATAGTCTATAAAGTATGGTTCATCATCAATTTTGTCTTTATTTTGATTAGGATTCTCAAAACCAAAAAAATCGTAATATTTTTCACGCAACCATTTTGAAGTAAGCTTGTTGTTCTTTATTTCTGGAGAGTATATTTCCTCCTGAATAAATTGAGAGAATAGAATTACTGAATTGTTTACTTCTAATGATTTTTTGTAATCTTTTTCAGTTCTTTTATATCTAAAAGATTGACTAAAATTATCCCACTTGTTAAGGTCTAATACAATATGATTTAATGTTATTTTGATGTCAACATTATTGGCATGTCGAATTCTATATACCAACTTACTTCCAGATTTAGCTTCCTGAACTTTAAATTTTCCAATTACTATCATAATTAAATTTTTATGTTAAATTTTGAAGAGTAAGAAATCAAAAAAATTACCATATTTATTACCATGATAATCTTTTCAACAGCTTTCATATTGTTTCATATTAATTCATGACAAATCAAGAATTCCTTTATGACAAAGGATTATAAAGGAGTACGTTTGTCAGTGAAATTTTAATTAGGACCTCTAATTTTCTTAAAGAATGTTCCCACTCCGAGTACTAAGCAAAAGCTCGAAACATTAGTTTCGAGCTTTTTTTATTTACATTCTCCTTCTTGTATAATTTTTACTTCAAATTTTCGGGCTCTATCATCTATAAAAGTAGCTTCATTTTTATAAAACTCAGGAAGTTTGTAATGTGTATTATCCAGCCAACCACCATTTGGCCAATCAATTTTATGTAAATAATTATTTTTCGCAGTTATAGTTAATCGATATGTCTTGGTTGATTTGTTCGTTATAACCTTGACATTCGCACAATATTTTCCATCTTCAATGTGATCATTTATGTTGTGAAAATCTGAAGATGACGAACAACTATAAATGATAGTAAAGCAAAAAAGTAAAACTATATTTTTCATAATCTTTCTATTTAATCTTCGCTTAACAATCTAATGATATTCTGTTAAGCTTTGAGTTTTATTTACTGTATACATTTGCAGTAACAAAATCCTCATGTGTTAATTTATATCATTTCTCAAAATTACTTCTCTTTTCGGGAAGTTTTTTTGTTTTTACATAAAAAGTACAAGACTAACCGCCATTACAAACATACCGATTACAATTCCGTAAGTTGATAATTTTTTTCCAGCGTATTCGTTTGCCGTCGGAATTAATTCATTGATCGAAATATAAACCATCATCCCTGCGACGCTCGCGAAAATTGCCCCGAAAATTGATTCATCAAAAAATTGTAACAATACAAAATAGCCAATTAATGCGCCAATAGGTTCTGTTAATCCTGATAAAAAAGAGTATAGAAATGCTTTTTTTCTATTTTTTGTAGCGTAATAAATAGGGATTGCAACAGCAATTCCTTCTGGAATATTATGAATGGCGATGGCAGATGCAATAGAAATTCCGTAAGTTGGATTTTCTAATGCTGACAAAAAAGTTGCTAATCCTTCAGGGAAATTATGAATTGATAAAGCTAAAGCAGAAAACAAACCTAAACGCAATAATTTCTGATCGTTTGTCTCTGTTTTATTTTCATCGCAATGATGATGAGGCAATATTTTATCGATTAAAATGATGATTAAAATTCCTGCAAAAAATCCCAATAATGTATAAGTGTAACCTAATTTTTCTCCAAAAACACTTAATAATGATAATTTAGCTTTTGTTAAAATTTCTACAAAAGAGACATAAAGCATTACACCAGCAGAAATTCCCAACATTACGCCTAAGAATTTTGGATTGAATTTTTTGTACAATAAACATAAAAGACTTCCTATTCCAGTGCTGATTCCGGCAAGAAAGGTTAAACTAAAAGCAAATATTAGCGGATTTGAAAACATTAATTTTAATAAATAAGTTAGATTAATCTAACAAATATAATCTTTTCATTGTTTTGAATCAAGATAAATTAAGAAACTAACAAATTTCAATGTAATTTATCAGTTGTTGTAAATTATGAAAAGGATAAACTTATTTTTGTTGTATTAGTTTTTATTCAGATGGAACTTTTAGATGAAAATATTCAAAGCGATGTGTATCGCTCAATGCTCGAAATGATTGCCAAATTGGGATTATCGAGTTATTCTACTACAATAATGACAACAATTGTTCTGTCAATTTTGTTAGTTATTATATTATATGCGATCGATTTTTTATTACGAAAAGTGTTATTACTCGTTTTAACCAACTTTATTGCAAAAAGTAAAACCAAGATTGATGATTTATTGATCAAGAATAGAGTTTTGCAATTTGCAACACATATTGTTCCTGTAATTGTCGCCAAAGAAGCGATTCCGCTTATCTTCAAAGGATTTCCGAATTGGATCAAAATTGCGATGCAAATTACAGATGTTGCATTGGTAATTGCTGTTGGGTTGTTGTTTAATGCAATTTTTAAATCGTTCAGGGATTTTCTTCGAGGTAATAAATCTTTTTCGGATAAACCAATTGATAGTTATCTGCAAGTGATGAATATTTTAGTTTTCTTTGTTTGCGGAATCCTAATTTTTTCGATTGCGACAGGAAAATCGCCTATTACATTTTTGGTTTCTTTGGGAGCGGCTTCGGCGGTTTTGATGTTGGTTTTTAAAGATTCGATATTAGGTTTTGTGGCAAGTATTCAGGTTTCGATGAATGATATGGTGCGCGTGGGTGATTGGATTGAGATGACGAAATATGGCGCAGATGGAACAGTTACCGAAATTAATTTAGGAACGGTAAAAGTTCAGAATTTTGATAAAACAATTACAACAATTCCGACGTATGCCTTAGTTTCAGATTCGTTTCGTAATTATCGCGGTATGCAAAATGCAGGTGGAAGACGCATTAAACGTTCAATAAATATTAAAATGAATTCGATTCGATTTTTGACAGAAGATGAAATTGAAGAATTGAAAAAAATCCGAATGTTACATGATTTTATTGTAGATAGAACGAATGAAATCAATCAATATAATGTATCGAATAAAGTTGATCCAACGATTTTGGCGAATGGAAGACGAATGACGAATATTGGTCTTTTTCGACAATATATCAAGACATATACCTATAATAGTCCAAAAATTAGAACAGATTTGATGTTCGAGGTTCGACAACTTCAACCAACCGAACACGGTTTACCAATTGAACTATTTATGTTTACGAATACAACAGTTTGGAACGAATATGAAGTGATTATGGCTGATATTTTCGATCATATTATTGCGGTTGTTCCATATTTTCATTTAGAGATTTTCGAGTCACCTTCTTCGGATGATATGCGTGTAATTGCTGAAGCATTGAAAAGAAATAATTAACAAAGAAGCTGAACATTATTGTTCAGCTTCTTTGTTTTCGCTCGGTTTTTCCATCAAATTAACCATCAAATTTTTTAGTTTTTGATACATAAAAGAAGTTAATAAGATTAAAATTCCTAAAACAATAAAAGATATTATTCTGAAAATATTGCTCATTTCCCAAACATCAACGAAATATAATTTTAGAATAATCAATCCAAATAATATAATTCCAACAATAGGAAAACCTTTCAGTTGTTTTCTTAATCCGAAATAAATCAATACAAATCCTAAAACTGCCCAAATAATTGGCAATAATATCATTCGGAAAATATCGGCTTGATGCGAAAAATTAGATGAACTTTCGTCGAGTGTTATTAACATAAAACCATTGTATTTCTCGAAACTAATCACATAAACCAAGACAAACATGCTGATGATTTGTTTTGCTTTGGAGCTTTGGAAATCGCTACTTTTTACAACTAAATAAATAATGTAAGCGGTCGGAATGAGATAACTCAAATAAAGAAAATAACTACCGATGTTGTAATTTGTTTTGCTTGGTAACAACGGAATTTCGGCAAACATTGGTAAAAATAGAATGCAGAAAGCTGCAGAAATTTGTAAAATAAGTTGCAAAGCATTTCCTAAGTTTAGTTTTTCGCGCAGCGCTAAAACAAAAGCAATAAAGAATAATGTATAAATCAATACATAACTTACAATCATCATAAAGTTGAAATAAGGTTCGATTTGGTAAATTAATTCGAACAAAATTCCTGTGTACATCAATAAAAGAGATGTTGAGATGAAAATAAATTTGGAATGATTGAGCTTAAAACCTAAAAATTGTTCTTCGGTTTCGAAATCTTTCATCAAATATATATTCGCAATAGAACAAATCAACGCAATAAAACTTGTGATGAAAACGTGATTGAAAATTACGGCTAAATGTTTTTCAGTATCGATATAATCAAACCAATTGACGCATAAAGCAATCAATAAAAAAGGAAACATGGCAATGAAAAAGACTTTGAAAATGTTTTCTTTACTTTTTTTCCAAAGAAATAGTAACAAGGTTGATTCAATCGCGAAACAAATCGAAACGACATTTGCTTTAAATTGTAATGCAATTGCAGTTGTGATAAGCGCAATGCTCAAACCGATTAAGGTATTTTGTAATAAATTATTTTTAGATGTTTTGTAGATGTAAAATGCACCGAAAGCGTTTATCAATCCAAATAAGAAAGCCATCAAACCATTATTATTTCCAACAATAAAATAATAAACCGAAGAAATTAAAACGGTTGATAAAATGGTATTGAAAATTAGTAAAAGGCAATTCCAAACCGAAAATTCTCCTTTTTTGAAATAATTTAGCAAACTTGTTACTGTAAAAATAACGTAAAGCAAGCCAAAGAAAAGATATTGCGTTGAGGTTTTGGAATTGTCAATCCACGCAATACTATATATAAAGGTAAAAGCAAACGCGATAAATGAAATGATTTGCCAGTTTTTTCGCCAAGCCATGTACAGCATACTTAGATTCAAAATCGTCAAATAACCAAACAGAAATACAAAATTGCTTTCACCTGTACTAATCATCAACGGAGCGGTGAAACCACCAATAATCGAGAAAATGGCTAAAACTTGTCGATTATATAACATTGCCATCACGATAGAAAAAATCGTCACAATTGTTAATAATCCAAAAGTGGTATTCTGAGAAAGTAAATGATATTCTCGGAAGGCGATGGTTAAGGTGAAATATAAAACGGTTAATCCGCCACCGATTAAAATGGAAGAAAATATTTCAAAATTTTTCCGAATAAAATGAGCAATTCCAATAATTCCTAAACCAACTCCAATTCCAATCATCACGCGGAAAGTTTCGTTGATCCAATTTTGATCAATTGCATATTTTACGAAATAAGCAATTCCTAGAACTAAGGTTACAATCCCAAAAATCGTCAAGAAATTGTCTTTGATAAATGAAATTGCGCTGTTGAGGTTTTTATCAAAACTACTTTCAGTTACTTTTTCAGTTGTTTGTCTTGGTGGAATTTCGTCAAAAATACGTTTTGGCGTTTCGACTTTATGATAGGAAGCAACTTCTGGTTGAGGTTCAATCTTTTTCTCTTCAACTATTTTAGGTTGCTCAACAATTGGTTTTGATTCAGTTTTAATTTCTTTCGCATCCAATTGCTCTTGCAAATGTTTCAGCTTAGTTTCTTGATAATCAAGTTGTTTTTTCAGTTGCGAAACTTTATTAAACAAAATCACAATCAATACGAATATAATAATGGCAATTAAAAATTCCATAAAGTGTTTTTTAGGTAAATTGAAGTTAAGCTTTTTTTCAGAAAGCCTAAAATTTTGTTTTATACATACCAAAATCATTCTGTTTTCGTTATTCTACAAAATCTTTATTTTTGCTAAATGTTTAAAAAGCTAAGTACATTATTGTTTATCGCGCTATCGACTTCGATTTTTGCGCAAGATGGAACGCGTGTTTACGAGTTTTTGAACATTACAACTTCTCCACGTCAAGCGGCTTTGGGAGGAAATGCAGCAACTTCGTGGGATGCTGACCCCAATTCTGCTTTATGGAATCCGGCCTTGATGAACCGAGAAATGCATGGTCAATTTGGAATCAATTACGTCAATTATATTGCGGATGTAGATTTCGGAACATTTTCGACGGTTTATGAAATCGATCAAGAAAATTTTGTTTCTGTTCATGGTCAATATGTTGATTACGGAAAATTAATTGGAACTGACGAAAATGGAAATGTGACAGGGAATTTCAAAGCAAATGATGCCGCAATTACAGTTGGTTATGCACGTGTTTTGGGCGATTATTGGACAGTAGGAGCAAATTTAAAATACATTAATTCTACAATAGAATCATATAAATCCTCGGCAATTGCTGGAGATATAGGTCTTTCGTACCACGATTTCGATAAAAATATCAATGTTTCGTTGGTTGTGCGCAATATCGGTCAACAAATTCAAACGTATAATGGCAAAAAAGAAGACATGCCAACGCAAGTTAATTTGGGAATTTCTCATCGATTAGAACATGTTCCGTTAGAATTTACGTTTTCTTTGCACGATTTACAGAAGTTTGATATTTCCCAACCTTATAATAAAAACGGACAAGAAGTTTCTGCTGGAAGAAAAATGATTGATCACCTTTCGGTTGGAGCAGAATTATTTCCAGAATCAGATTTTAATATGCGTTTAGGTTATAATTTCAAACGTGGAAATGAATTAGCAGCCGAAGGAATTCGCTCTTTATCTGGTTTAACGTATGGTTTTGGAATCCGTATAAATGCTTTTCGATTCGAGTTTAGTCATGCGAATTACCACAAATCTGGAGGTTCTAATCACTTTGGTTTGATTCTTAATTTAGACCGAATTATTCAAGGTCGAGATTATTGGAGAAGTAATCCTTGGTTATAAAAACTTTTCAAACAACTATAAAATCTTATCTTTGTCTTCAATTCTATATAGATGAAAGAAAATTTAATTATTGCAATCGACGGATATTCTTCTACAGGAAAAAGTTCGATGTCAAAAATTATTGCAAAAAATCTTGGTTATACACATATTGATAGCGGTGCAATGTATCGCGCTGTGACTTTGTATGCGTTTCAACATCAGTATATTGTCGATAATAAAATTGATTTCCAAACATTAATAACCAATTTATCTGACATTAAGATAGAATTTAAACAAGATCCAACGACTCAAAAGAATCTTACCTTTTTGAATGGTGAAAATGTAGAAGCAGATATTCGTACGATGGAAGTTTCTAAAATGGTTAGTCCAATTTCTGAGATTCCTGCTGTTCGCGATTATTGTGTAGCGCTTCAACAGCAAATGGGAGAAAAAGGAGGTATTGTGATGGATGGTCGCGATATTGGGACAACAGTTTTTCCAAATGCAGATATCAAAATTTTTGTTACAGCTTCACCAGAAGTTCGTGCGCAACGTCGCTTTTTAGAATATCAACAACAAGGGAAAAATATTTTTCTGGATGAGGTGTTGAAAAATGTGAACGAAAGAGATTATATAGATTCTCATCGCGCATATTCTCCACTTCGTAAAGCAGATGACGCAATAGAAGTTGATAATTCGAACATGAATTTAGAAGAAACGGTGAATAAAGTGATGGAGATTATCAATTCTAAAAAATAGAATCCTCTGTTGCGGTTGTAAATTCTTCCAAAAATTTCATTCCTCGATAGGAGTTTCCTTTTAAGTTTAGTTTAGGACTCCAAACCGAAACAATGTAATATTTAGGCATAATTGCAACAATTCCTCCGCCAACACCACTTTTGCCAGGTAATCCAACTCGAAAAGCAAATTCGCCAGATTCATCATAGAAACCGCAAGTTTGCATAATAGCGTTGATTCTTTTTGTTTGACTAATGTTGAAAACTTGATAATCATCAAACAAGTTTTTTCCTTTATTGGCCAAAAAAGAAAAAGTTTTACTCAATTCCATACACGACATTTCAATCGAGCAGATATAAACATACAAATCTAGAACTTCGTCAGGAGAATTATGAATGTTGCCCAATGATTTGATAAAATTTGTCAAAGCTGCATTACGATAAGCGGTAGAAAATTCACTTTTTGCAATTTTATCAGAATATTGAATAGAATAATTACCAGAAACCTTTTTAATAAAATCCAAAAAATATGCTTTCGGATCATCACAAATATCAATTAAGATGTCGCAAACCACTAAAGCACCTGAATTAATAAATGGATTTCTAGGAATTCCTTTGTCAGTTTCTAATTGCAACAATGAATTAAAAGGCGTTCCCGAAGGTTCTACATCAACTCTTTCCCATATTTTCTCGCCAATTTCTCTATAAACTAAAGCCAAAAGCAACACTTTTGAAATACTTTGAATCGAGAATTTTTCTTCACAATCACCAAATCCAAATTGAAGTTGATCCGTAAACAATAAAGAAACTCCAAATTTCTTGCCGTCTATTTTAGATAATTCTGGTATATAGTTAGCTGTTTCACCTAAATTCTCTTCTTCAATTACTTTTAGGTAAATCTTATTTATTATCTCAAAATATTCTTTTTCTTTCGAAATCATCGCGCATATTATATATATAGTACGAATGTAAATCTTTTTTACACGTTAAACAAAATTAGAAGTTTATTTATTTTTTTAATTAAATGTATCCCGTTTCATGGAATTCCTCCTGAGTAGTTCCTTCAAAAGTATCCATTTTGCTTTTCTTTTTTGGAAGAAAAGTAAAACGTCAAATCATTTTCTGCGGTAAAAACGAAGTTTTAGAATCTAAAATCTAATATCTCACTTCTCACATCTAAAAAAAACAAAAAATATTTCCCATCGTACCAGCAACTTAAGGGAAGAATGTAAAATAAATGTAAAGTATGTTTGGAAGTTCGGAAAAATGGGTTGTATATTTGCAATCCCAATACGAAAGACGAGTAGTATTGAAATTGACATAAGGACTTGTATAGCGACAAAAATTATTTAAAAATAAATTTGCGAGAATCTAAATAAGTATTATCTTTGCCATCCGATTCCGAAAGGAGTTTGAGAGTGAAAGTAAGAATTGACTTATTGAAATAAAAACTTTAAAATTTATCAAAATAAATTTTGTTAGTTAAGAAAGTAAGTATTACCTTTGCAACCGCAAATATCGAGAGGTTTTGCTAAGATGAGAAGTTCATTTGAAATT
>NZ_DJDM01000025.1:0-64392 GCF_002431085.1 Empedobacter sp. UBA5924 | reverse complement strand
TTTTTAGGGAAGATTACACATCCTTTAATAAATAAAATTAATGATATAGTAACTTCTGGAATAACATTACCTAACGAAAGTGTAAATTCTTTTGTTCCACGTTTAATGAATTGTGAGTTCCATACAACTGGCTATTATAATTTTTATTATTACGTAGCACCGAATGATATGGATTTTGAATTTACATTGAAAGGAAATATTGATAAATTCCATTTTATGTTATGGAGACTTTCGAAAAATTCGAATCCTAATGATATTTTTGTAAGAACAGGTTCAAGTTCTAATGAATATACAACTATAAATCCAATTAGAGCTGTTTATAGTAACATAACAAAAGAGAAGGGTTTAAAGGGTGGTAAATTAAATGATTGTATATCAAATTCTACAGATGGTTTTGTAAGTGCTTTTGAAAATGGAAGTAAGTTAAAAGAAGGAGAAATTATTGTAATAGCAATTTATGGTACAGATAATCCAATTTTAGAGTTAACAATTAGTGGAGCTAAAACAGTAGATAATCTTGTTTTTGATAACCATTGTTATACAGATGATTATTTATTATCAGATGTGAAGACCAAAATTATAAATGATATTAGAGTTTCAGACCCAAGTATAAATGTTGGGAATATAGAATTTTATAAACCAGATAATACATCTACAAATGATAATATCAGCTATATTAACGGAATAGAACAAATTTTGTATGCCAGAGTTTATGATAATTCTAATAAATTAGTTTATATCTATAAATCTATAAAATTCAAATTTATTCCAGAGTTGATTTATACAGTTCAAAACAAAACAGAACAATATTGTGCTACGTCAATAACTTTTTTAAAAGAGGATTTAATTAGTAGAATATCTCCATCTATTAATTCCTCTAAATATGCAGATTATGAAGTATATGTTGATGACGCAATTGTTAATGGAAATATTCCTTTAAATAATTCTAATAATTATAGAATCAAATTAAAATATATTGGTGCTGAGTTCTGTTCTATAGATTTATTTTCAAGAGAAGTTGAATTTAAGCTAATTAACTCAAATCCTATTTTACCTTCTGGAAAATTTGCAGAAGTTTGTAATACTGAAATTTTATCAGAAGCTGAAATTTTAACTGCTTTAGGAGTTGACTCAACTATTTATCGTTTAGTGAATATGCCAACAACACCTTATAATTTTATTGGGAATGAAGCTAAGTTTAATGTTCAGATTGAAGATCGTTCTGATGCATCTTGTACAAGTAATATTGTAGAGTTTACAGTTAAGAAAAAAAACAAATGTAGATTTGGATAATTTGACTTTAACTTTTTGCCGAAGTGATTTTTCTTTTTCTGAATTTGAATTAATCATCAATAATGTAAAAAAGAATGATAATTTAGTTACTATAAATTTGGTTTATAATGGTACAAGTTATATTGAATCACAACTTCAAAATTTGTATAATGAGATTTACAACAATAGAACACAAACAAGTTTTAATTTATCAATTACAGGAAATAAAGCTGGTTTTTGTGAATCTACAGCTCCGTTGAAAATTACGTTAAATGATTCTTCTATTCCTACAAAACCTTTTGAAGTTTTATTCAATCCTGTTTGTTTAGGTGTGACACAAAATTATACTTTTGATATAGATGAAATAAAAGAACATATTAAAGATAAATTTGGAATTTCAAACATTACAGATTTTGATATTTTTAATTTAGATGGAACACCATTTTTACCAGTTAATGTTAATGCAAATTCTAATCAAACATTAAGTTTTAAAATAAAAAAAGTTGGTGAAAGCTGTTTTTCAGAAGATATGTATTTAATTGTAAAAACAGTTAATCAACCAAATGTTGTATCTGCAACATTTTCAGGTGTGTTTTGCGAAGGAGAAACATTAACAATTGATGATGATTTATTAAAAAATAATTTCGGACTAAATGTTTTTGATTACAAAATATTTATTGATGGAACAGAATATATTCAAGGAAATTCTATCCAAAGAATATTGAATTTTGGAGGAAATACTTCTTTGAATATTCCAATTGAATTTAAAAATACATTAAGAGAGATTTGTTTAACAGCTGTAGAATTAACGGTCAATAAAAAACAAGATTTAATTGTTGATGTTCCTTCATTAGAAAGTTATACAAAAGCGAATCCAATTGTTTTTTGTGAAGGTGAAAACGATGATGCGAAAACTCAAATTCAAGCAATTTTAGATTACATTCAAACTAATTATTCTTTAACAAGTTCTAAAACAAAAGATCAAATTTTTGATCAATTTAATTCTAATCAAGGTTCAGTAGATGTTGATTTTTATAATTTGGACTATTGTGGTGTGATTACCTTAAAATTAAACTACAAGAAAAATTCTTTACCTAATATCGAGGTTGAAAATCCAGATCCATTGTGTACAGGAGAAAAATATAAGTTAGATTTTACAACTCAAACAGATTACGATAAGTATTATTATGAGGTAGAAAAAGAAGATGGAACTAGAATTTTAGGAACATATATTTTTGAGCTTGATGCAGGTAATTATAAAATTACAATTGAAGATAAATTATCGGGTTGTTCTATTGTTAAAACGTTAGTTGTTTCTCTTTCAGTATTGCCTACAATTGATAAAATTACAATCAACGAAAAAAGTATAATTGTTTCTGCAAAAGGAAATGGAAAGTTAGAATATGCGTTGTTTGATTCTGATGGAAAAGTAATTGTAGATTGGCAAACAAAGAATGAATTAATTATTCCAGATAATATCAAAAATAATAATTTTACAGTAAGAGTAAGATTGAATAATTGTGGAGTTTCGGAGCTTAAAAATGTTATTTACCTTGCTTTACCAAATGTTGTAACACCAAATAATGATGGTTTTAATGATATTTGGCAACCAATGACAAAAGATGGTAAAGTTACCAATACATCAAATTCGTACAAATTGATTATTTTTGACCGTTACGGAAAACAGATATTGACACAAGAAGGAACAGATATTATAAAATGGGACGGAACGCTAAATGGTAAACCTGTTGCAGATGGGACATATTGGTATTTGTTAGAATTCTCGAAGCAATCAGATGATTTGCAAGTTTTATATTCTGGTAGTATATTAGTTAAACGAAAAATCAATTAATTGATTGAAACATATTTATGAAAAAAATAACACTATTCATATTAACTCTATTCTCACTTTATAAAGTAGAAGCACAACAAGGGTTACCGTTTTATAATCACTATTTGGTGAGTGATAAAATGTTAATTAATCCTTCGTACGCAGGACAAGACCCGAATGTGATTTCTATAACAGGAACGCATCGCAATCAGTGGGACGATTTACCTGAAAGTCCAAGTACACAAACGGTAAGTGCTCACGGAATTATTGTAGATCGTTTGGCGTTGGGAATGCAATTTTTCAACGATAGAAATGGGGCAGTTAAAATGACTGGTTTCGGAATTAATGCAGCATATCACATTCCTATTGATGATAGAAGTTATGATGGAGATGAAATCAATGTTTTCTCTTTCGGTGTTGGTGCTTCTAATGTTTCGCAACGTTTTGATTATTCAAAAATTATCGCAGAAGATCCGAATGACCCTGCTTTACAAGAAGATAAATATTCTACATATTTTGCGAATTTGGGATTATCTTTCAAATATGCTGGTTTCTCCGCTGGAGTGTCGGTTTTGGATATTCCGTTAAGCCAAAATGTGTATTATGTGAACAATGTAGAGCCTTTGCCAACGTGGTATTATTTCAATGTTGGATATAAATGGAACGTTTCCGAAGGAATTGCGTTAGAACCTTCTTTGGTGTATAATTTGAACTCGAATTCGGAGCGTCATTTGGATATAAACTTGATGTCGCATATTGGTTTTGGAGACAATAATCAAGGCGTTGATATTGGAGTAGGGTACAAGCAAGGAATGGATTCTAAAAATAGCAATCCGTTGTTTGTTTCACCAATCCTAAAGTTTAAAGTTGGTTCTTTAAAAGCTGGAATTTCCTACGATATTGGTTTATCAGATTATCAAGTTGATGGTCGCAAGAACGGAATGTTATTTAGTTTAGGTTTCGATTTGCAAAACCCTTGGGGAGCAAGATTTGATTAATATTATGAATAATGAATAAAATTTTACTTTTAGTCCTATTTATTGTTGGTTGTTCATCTTTTAGTTTTTGTAAGTCAAGTCCAGAAACTAATTTTTGGAATTGGTTTAAAAAAAATGAAAAATACATTTATGATAATATAGATAGCAAAGAATTACAATTAGAATTGTATGATAAGATTAGAAATGAATTAGTAAAGGTTGATTCAAATTTAGCTTTTAATTCAAGTCCAATATTAGAAAATGGGAAAAGAGAATTTACGATTTCGGCTGATGGTTTAAAAGAGAGTTTTGTATCAGTTGAAAAACTAGTTAAACAATCTCCGAAATTCAAAAATTGGAATATTATTGCTTTTCGCCAAAGAATTGGTAATGATAATTTAGGGATTCGTTACAATGATTATGAAATATCTTATGATGATTTGTATTATAAATCGTCTATAAATGAAGGTTTATATGGAATAGATTTATACATCAAGAATTTTGATGGTAGTGGACAAATGCAAAATACAATTTATATTTTACTTGATGCTTTGTTAGGAGAATATGACACAACAATGCGTATAGATTGGATTGAATGGTATAGTTTGAATGAAGAAGATCTGTCTAATTTCAAACATATAATAGAATTAAGAAAAGAGATAGATAATAGAAAATAACCAAAAAAAACCTTCCATTTCGGAAGGTTTTCTGTTTTTATTGTAAGGGTTGTTCTAGATTATTAATTTGAACTTCACGTTTATAAATATAATAAGGTTGAAGACTTTCGCGTGTTACAATTTTTTGTCCACGTTGCGAACCTGCAAACCTTGTGAAACCAGCTCCAATTCCGAAACCAACTTCATTTTTCAAAATATAAATTTGACGATAAAAAGGATAAACACCATATTTCAAATTCGGAATAGTTGGCAATGCTAAATTTCCTTTATCATCTGCAATTGATAATATTTTTACCTTTTTAAGATATTCTTCAACTTTCGGATTTCCTTTATCACTTAAAATATTCAATCCAATAATTCCGATTGCAGTTTTATCTTTTTGTACAAAATCAATCACTTTTTCTGCATCGCCCATAGCTGTTACTTTTGCGCCATTTTCTACAGATAATTTTAATTTATCATTTATTGTATTGTAATTGGCAGAGTTTGGATGATCGTAAACAAATGTTATTTTCGGATCATTTTTATACAAATTATCCTTAATATCATTCATCGAGATAGAGTTGATTGAATTATCAACAGAGGTAATAAAAACTGTTGCGTCTAATGCAATTACAGAAGAAATATATTTTGTTGTTGTTTTATTGAATAAATGTTGTTGTTGAGCTTTTGTTAAAGGCTTACTTACCATCAAAATAGGAATCTTCCCTTCATAAAAATCTTTGATAGCTTTTTCTTCAATCTCTTCGTTAATCGTAATTTTTACATCTGGATAATCAACCATATACATATTTGCTAACGATTGCGCCAAATTCTTAAAGCTTGGATCTACCGTCATTGCCAAATCTCCGTATTCGTGTAAAGCGCGTTTTACAGCAGTTTTTTGTTCAGCTTTTGTCTGTTTTTCTTTGTCTTTACAACTAAAAGTGGAAAAAATAAGAAAGGCCGAAAGTGAAAGTAAACTAATTTTTTTGATCATTTTTATAAGATTTTATACCGCGATAAACACGAAAAGCGCCATAAACAATAAATAAAATACCCAATAACATCGCTTTTATTTCATCTAATTTGATGATGAAAAACTGATATTTCCAAGTAAAAATTCCGATCAAAAAATAACCGAAACCAATCAATCCGTAAACAATATTCTTATTCATAATTCGCAACGAAGTTACAATTTTATTGTGTTAAGATTGACTTAAAACTTAAATTTTATGCGACAAATATACATTTAAAAGAACTTTTTCTGAATAGATATTCAATTTCTTAAACAATAGAAACCATCACACTCAAAAAAATGAATGCAATGGTTTCAGAAAGAAAAGTATTATTAATTATTCGTTTGTTTGAAATCTAACAGGAATTGAAAAGATTAAATTTGCATCCGAACCATCTTCTAATTTTGCAGGCGTTATTTTTTTACCTTTTCTTAGAATTTGTTTATTGATACGCTCCAACGCAGATTTAGCTTCTTTGCCTAAATCTTGATTACTTCCACTTAACGGTTTTACTTGTGAAATTTCTCCATTTTTGTTTACAATAAATTGCATTTTTGCAACCGCTGAACCAATATTATTTCGAGAAGCAGTTTCGGCAAAATCACTTAATTCTCCACCTAACTCTTTCGAGATTTTATCACTCATACATTTTGTTAAAGCTGCATTTCCTTTTTTGCTCTCACTTTCACAACCAGGATAAATTGCCATTACTGCAGCATTTTTCGCTGAAATTGCAACATCAGGTTTTTTAGGTTCTGGAGTTTTTGGACCTTCTGGAATGTCCGTATTTTGTTTACCTACTTTATTTCCTTCGTCACTTACTTCTCCACCACCAACTTGTCCATTAGATTTATCACCATTTCTATTAAAAACGCCTAAATCTTTTCCTTTTAGTTCGTCAACAGATTTTATAGTTTCTTCAACTTTTGGACTTTCTGTTGGAGTTGGAATAATATGTTTCGCCTGATCTGTTTTTAATTGAATTGTTTTTTCTTCCATCGGTGGATCTTCTTTTGGAGGAGTTACTTCTTCTATTTTTTTATCAGGAGGAGTCACATTATCTAAAATAACAATTACACCATCATCTTTTTTTGTTATTTCATTATTCATTGTTTTATTATTTGCATAAATAGTTCCACCAGTAATTAATGCAACAATACCAATCCCAACAAAAAGAGATTTCATCAAATCGTGGTTTGCAACTTGTCTTAGTTGGTACGCACCATATTCTTTGTTTCGGTTTTCGAAAAGAATGTCTAAAAAAGCTTTGTTACTCATATCAATATAATTTAAGGTTAATGAATCTTTTTTCTTTATAGATTCATCTTTTTGCAAAAAGGTTGGTTGAGGTTTGAAAAATTTTCGAAAAAAGTTTAATTTTATTGAAAAGTAGATTTTTATGCAGCTACAAATTGATAAAAAATGCAATCAGAATTGGAACGAAATGAAGGATGCGGAGTCACAACAAAAGTTTTGTGATGTTTGTTCTAAATGTGTTCACAATTTGGACCATTATTCGTTCAAAGAATTAAAAACTTTTCTGAATGATAATCCTACCGCTTGTGTAAAAATTAAAACCAGAAATTTAGAACAATTTAATTCATACGAAGCTTCAAAATCTATTTCTAATCAATCCAAAAGATGGTTACAACTTTCTTCTTTAGTTGGATTTTTAAGCTTTTCAACTATCACAAAAGCACAAACAGAAAATGATTCGATTGTAGTGCAAGGAATTATTAATGATGGTAATGGTTTTCCAGAATATGATATTCCAGTAAATCTTAAAAATTCGAAAAATATTGTATATACAAATGAAAATGGTGAGTTTAAAATAAAGGTTCCGATTAATCAAGATTTTTATACTTTAGAATATGATAGCTATGGAATTAAAGAATTCACTTTTACAAATTCTTCTATATGTCAGAATATAAAAACTGAAACAGGAGATATTGTTTTAGGTGCTGCAGTTGTAAGTTATTATAAATCTCCAACTATTTTAAGAAAATTAAGTCGCACAATTTCTTGGCCATTTCGACAAATTGGAAAGCTTTTTTAGTGCATCCATATGTTTTTCGTCATTCTTGTCAATTAATTCAAATAAACTTCTCGTTACAATTGGTGCATTTCGTTGATTAAGTTTATCTTTGCTTCTTAAATTTTAAAACAAATGCCAAGAATACTTACAGGAGTTCAAGCTACTGGAACTCCGCACTTAGGAAATATTTTAGGAGCAATTTCTCCAGCAATCGAATTAACGGAGAAAGAAGGAAATGACTCTTTCATTTTTATTGCTGATTTACACGCTTTAACGCAAATTAAAGATGCGGAAGTGTTAAAACAAAATACGTACGAAGTGGCTGCAACTTGGCTGGCATTAGGTTTAGATCCTTCGAAAGTAGTTTTTTACCGTCAATCTGATGTGACTGAAACAACAGAATTAACATGGTATTTATTGAACTTCTTTCCATTTCAACGTCTTACTTTAGCGCATTCTTTCAAGGATAAAGCGGATTATTTAGCAGATGTAAATGCAGGATTATTTACGTATCCAATTTTGATGGCTGCGGATATTTTATTGTATGATGCTGAAGTTGTACCTGTTGGGAAAGATCAATTGCAACATTTAGAAATTACACGTAGTGTTGCCGAAAAATTCAATCACCAAATGGGAGAAACTTTTGTTTTACCACAAGCTGCAATTGATGAAAATATTATGTTGATTCCAGGAACTGATGGAAACAAAATGTCTAAATCAAGAAATAATTTTATCAATATTTTCTTACCAGAGAAACAATTGCGCAAGCAAGTAATGTCGATTGAAACGGATTCAACTCCATTAGAAGATCCTAAAAATCCAGATACAGACAATGTTTTTGCTTTATACAAATTATTGGCAACGCCAGAACAAGTAGAGGAAATGCGTCAAAATTATTTGAATGGAGGTTACGGATATGGTCATGCAAAACAGACTTTATACGAATTAATTTTAGAGAAATATGCTGATGCGCGTACTAAATTTGATGAGTTGATGAATGATAAAGTGACTTTGGATGCATTTTTAGAAAATGGTGCATTGAAAGCAAGAGATGTTGCACAAAAAGTATTGAAACGTACGCGAAACAAATTGGGATTGAAGTAATTTGATCAAATTGTAAGTTGGCGATAAATAATATAACTTAAGCGATTGTTAATATTTATATCGTTCATTATTTGAAGTCATTTTAAATAAGTATCTTTGCAATATAAAATTAGAATCAAATGATTAAGGTTTCAGAATCAGCAAAAAATAAAATAATATCACTTTTACAAGAAGAAGGAACTTCTATAGAAGAATCTTTTGTTCGCGTAGGAGTTACGAGTGGAGGATGTTCAGGTTTAAACTATAATTTAGAGTTTACGAAAGAACAAAGTGCAGAAGACAAATTGTTTGACGACAATGGTGTAAGAATTTTGGTTGACAAAAAATCATTCTTATACCTTGTTGGAATGACATTAGAATATTCAGGAGGGTTGAATGGAAAAGGTTTCGTGTTCAATAATCCAAATGCATCTCGCACGTGTGGTTGTGGAGAAAGTTTTGCAGTTTAAGATGAAAAAAATAGCTTTATTCGTTACGTTTTTGATTGGTTTTGTCGCTTTTGGACAAAATACAATTGTAGAAAAAGATTTGATGGTTTTTCAACCAACAGAATCTTCAAAAAAGTTGAATAAAGCTTATTCAGAACATATGTTTTTCGGTTTGTTTAATGTAAAACCTTTTATAAAAGCGTTAGACTTAGACGAATCAAAAATCAAAACAATTACCATTACCAATGCATCAAACAAAAAAGTTGCGTACAAAGCAAATTATGATGCGACAGGAAATCTTCTTGATTTTGAATTGACAGATGAGGTTGCAACGCCAACTAAAGTAAATTATACGTATAAAGATGGTGTAATTTCTGCCGAAACGATTGCAAGAAAAGGAAGTGAAGTAAAAACAAATCAATTCTTTTACAACCAAGAAAATATGTATGTCAAAAACGGAAATAAACTTTTTGATATCATTTGGTTAGAAGGAGATGTGATGTTGAAGAAAACCTATATGGAGCAGAAAATTGGTTTTGAAGACCGATTAATGCACGATTGTAGAATTACAAAATCATTAGGTCAAGACATAAATAAGATTTGTTATAGCAATTCGACATTTAAGGTGCCATTCAAAATAAAAGAATATACGCCAGATGTTGCACCAAAAACAGAAAGAATTAATTTGGTAGAAGGACCTTGGTCAGAAATTAAATTAATTGCTCAAAATAAATATCAGATTTCGAAAAATAATCAACCACAATTTGAGGTGATTTTAGATCAAAATCAACGATTAAAAGAATTCAAATTTTTAGGAAATAAAGCTAATAAACAGCAACCTTTACAGTTTAATTTTACCTATACATTTTATAAATAATAAGATGAGTAACACAAAATATACAGAAGACGATCTACGTGAAGATCTTGCTAGCCAAAAGCAATATGAGTTTGGTTGGACGACTGAAATGGAATATGAAGAATTCCCAGTTGGATTGAATGAAGATATCGTGCGTGCTATTTCAGCCAAAAAAGAGGAGCCTGAGTGGATGACGGAATGGCGTTTGGAAGCTTACCGCGCTTGGGTTAAAATGGAAGAACCAGAATGGGCAAACGTAACTTACGAAAAGCCAGATTTTCAGGCTATTCAGTATTATGCAGCTCCAAAACCAAAGAAAGAATTAGCAAGTTTAGACGAAGTTGATCCTGAATTATTAAAAACTTTCGAGAAATTAGGAATTTCTTTAGATGAACAAAAACGTTTGTCTGGAGTTGCGATTGATGTGGTTTTTGATTCAGTTTCAGTAAAAACAACTTTCCGCGAAACATTAGCAGAAAAAGGAATTATTTTTATGTCAATTTCGGAAGCAATTAAAGAACATCCAGAATTGGTGAAAAAATACATTGGTAAAGTAGTTCCGCCAACAGATAACTTTTATGCAGCTTTAAACTCGGCAGTTTTCTCGGACGGATCATTCTGTTATATTCCAAAAGGTGTTCGTTGTCCAATGGAATTATCAACGTATTTCCGTATCAACTCTGCAGGAACAGGACAGTTTGAGCGTACTTTATTAATTGCGGACGAAGGTGCTTATGTTTCGTATTTAGAAGGTTGTACAGCGCCAATGCGTGATGAAAACCAATTACACGCTGCTGTGGTTGAGTTAATCATTATGGATGATGCTGAGATCAAATATTCTACTGTACAAAACTGGTATCCTGGTGATGATAAAGGAAAAGGTGGAGTTTTCAACTTTGTAACAAAACGTGCAGTTTGCGAGAAAAATGCAAAAGTATCGTGGACGCAAGTTGAAACAGGTTCTGCGGTAACATGGAAATATCCATCTTGTATCTTAAAAGGAGATAATTCGGTAGGTGAGTTTTACTCAATTGCGGTAACAAATAATTATCAACAAGCGGATACAGGAACAAAAATGATTCACATCGGTAAGAATACGAAATCGACAATTATTTCGAAAGGTATTTCTGCTGGTAAATCTCAAAACTCTTACCGTGGTTTGGTGAAAGTGATGAAAAACGCTGAAGGAGCACGTAACTTCTCTCAATGTGATTCATTGTTGATGGGTAACGAGTGTGGTGCGCATACTTTCCCTTACATCGAAATCGAAAATAAATCGGCTCAATTAGAACACGAAGCAACAACTTCTAAAATTGGTGAAGATCAATTGTTCTATTGTAATCAACGTGGTATCGATACTGAAAAAGCGATTGCATTAATCGTAAACGGATTTAGCCGCGAAGTATTAGACAAATTACCAATGGAGTTTGCCGTTGAAGCGAAAAAATTATTAGAAATCTCATTAGAAGGTTCTGTAGGATAGTTATTAATAATGAGTTGATGTGATAATTTGTTAATGAGTTAATGATGGAAAAAGATAATATCATTTTAAAATTAACTTTAGAATTTTCACTATTAATTATAGAATATTGTGAAGAACTTGAATTGGATAAGAAATTTGTTATTTCAAATCAATTATTAAAATCAGGAACTTCAATAGGAGCAAATATTAGAGAAGCTCAAAACGCTGAAAGCTTGAATGATTTTATTCACAAGTTTAAGATTGCAGCAAAAGAAATTGATGAAACCAAGTATTGGTTAGAATTATGTCAATTATCTAAAAATTATCCAAATACAGAAAGTTTATCTGATAAATTGGTAAACATTTCTAAAATTGTGAATAAAATTATAAGTACATCAAAATCAAGATAATTAAAGAATTATCACATTAACTAATTTACAAATTAGATTATGTTATTAAATATAAAAGACTTACATGCTCGTATCGAAGAGCGCGAAATTTTAAAAGGTTTAAACCTTCAAATTAATCCAGGTGAAGTTCACGCGATTATGGGACCTAATGGTGCAGGAAAATCAACTTTATCTAACGTTATTACAGGTAAAGAAGATTACGAAGTAACCGATGGTGATATCGAGTTTGATAATGAATCAATCTTAGAATTAGCACCAGAAGAAAGAGCACAAAAAGGAATTTTTATGTCTTTCCAATATCCAATCGAAATTCCTGGAGTTTCTGTAACAAACTTCATCAAAACTTCTATCAACGAAACGCGTAAAGCGCAAGGTTTAGAAGAAATGGGAGCTTCTGAAATGTTGAAAGAAATTCGTGCAAAAGCTGAATTATTAGGAATCAAAAAAGATTTCTTATCTCGTTCGCTTAACGAAGGTTTCTCTGGAGGTGAGAAAAAACGTAACGAAATTTTCCAAATGTTAATGTTAAACCCAAAATTAGCCATCTTAGATGAAACTGATTCTGGTTTAGATATTGATGCTTTACGTATTGTTGCGGATGGTGTAAACGAATTCAAAAATGAAAACAATGGAGTGTTAGTAATTACACACTACCAACGTTTATTAGACTATATCGTTCCTGATTTTGTACACGTTTTAGCAGACGGAAAAATCATTAAATCTGGTGGTAAAGAATTAGCTTTAGAATTAGAAGCAAAAGGTTACGACTGGGTAAAAGAAGAAGCAGGAATCTAAACATTTTGTAAAATGTAAAATGTATTAAGTCCAAAGTACTTTTTACTTCTTACATAATACATTAATACAATATCTAAAATGATTGATTTAAAAGAAAATTTAGTTTCTCGTCATTTAGTGTTCAACGAAAAAAACAAAGTGAATAAAGAAATCGAAGGTTTACGTCAAGAAGCCATCGAAATCTTTAATCAAAAAGGTTTTCCGACACGTAAAGACGAAGAATGGAAATATACAAATCTTGCTCCTTTGTTGAAGGTGGATTACAAATTGTTCCCAGAAGACGAAGTTGCAATTGAGTACAAAGACATCAAGAAATATTTGATTAATGATATCGATACGTACACAATCGTATTCATTAATGGAAAATATTCTTCGTTTTTGTCAAATACAACACATGATGAAGCTGATATTTGTGTCTTGTCAAGCGCAATGCATAAAACAACTCATCAAGCTGTAATTGAGAATTATTACGGAAAAATTGCGAAAAAAGGTGAAAGTTTAGTTGCTTTAAATACAGCTTTTGCAAAAGATGGAGCTTACATTTATGTTCCAAATAATGTAATTTTATCTAAGCCAATTCAGATTGTTTATTTCTCAACAGGAGCTTCTCAAGAAGCGATGTATCAACCACGTAATTTGGTTGTAGTTGGAGATAATGCGCAAGTTCAAATTATCGAAAGACATCAAACATTAGACGAAAAAGCAAACTTAACAAATGTTGTTTCGGAGGTGAATGTTGGACGTAATTCTGAGATTCATTGGTACAAATTCCAAAATGATTCTAACGATGCTTCTTTAGTTGATAATACATACATCAATCAAGAAAGAGATTCTCGTGCCAATGTATTTACGTTTGCTTTTGGAGGAAAAATTGTACGTAACAATTTGAATTTCTTCCAAAATGGAGAAAATTGTAACTCTGTAATGGACGGAATTACGGTGATTGATGGAAAACAACATATCGATCATCATACATTTGTGGAGCATAATTTCCCGAATTGTGAGTCGCACGAATTGTACAAAGGAATTTATGATGAGAAAGCGCAAGGAGTTTTCAATGGTAAAATCTATGTTCACAAAGAAGCGCAAAAATTGAATGCATTCCAACAAAATAATAATGTTTTATTATCTGATGGAGCTTCAATTAATACAAAACCTCAATTAGAGATTTTTGCTGATGATGTAAAATGTTCGCACGGATGTACAGTTGGACAATTAGAAGAAGAATCTTTGTTCTATATGCAACAACGTGGTATTCCAAAGAAAGAAGCGAAAGCAATGTTATTGTATGCCTTTGCTGCAGACGCTTTGCGACATGTACAAATTCCACAAATCTCAAATCGAGTTAACTCTATAATTGCAAAAAAATTAGGAGTTAGTTTAGATTTCGAATTATAAAATATAGTTCTGAGTTATAAGTAATAAGTTTTAAGTTGAACTTATTTTGAAATATAAAGTAAGTATTTGAAACTATTTTGAATACTTACTTTTTTATTACACATCACTCATAACTCATTACTCAAAACTTAAAAAAATGTCAATAGATATTCAACAAATAAGAAGTCAATTTCCAATTTTAAATAGAGAAGTCAACGGAAAACCATTGGTTTATTTAGATAATGGTGCAACTTCTCAAAAACCGAAAGTTGTTTTAGATGTTTTGGACGAATATTACGAAAAGTACAATGCAAATGTACATCGTGGAATTCATACATTAAGTCAAGAAGCAACAGATTTGATGGAAGAATCGCGTCGTAAGATTCAGAAATTTATCAATGCGAAACACGATTACGAAATTATTTTTACGCGTGGAACGACGGAAGGAATTAATTTAGTTTCTAATTCACTTCGTAATGTTTTATCAGCCGATGATGAAATTATTATTACCGAAATCGAGCATCATTCTAATATCGTTCCTTGGCAATTGTTGTGTCAGCGAACTGGTGCTAAACTAAAATATATTCCGTTAACTGCAGAAGGTATTTTGGATATTGAGAAGTTGGATGATTTATTGACAGATAAAACCAAATTAGTTTGTGTTAATCAAGTTTCAAATGCATTAGGTGTTGTAAATCCGATCAAAACAATTATCGAAAAAGCGCATGCAAAAGGTGCTTGGGTTTTGATTGATGCGGCACAATCTGCTCCACATACTGCAATTGATGTTCAAGCAATGGATTGTGATTTCTTGGTTTTTTCTGGTCATAAAATGTACGGTCCAACTGGAATCGGTATTTTGTATGGAAAAGAAGATATTTTGAATGAATTACCACCTTTCCACGGAGGAGGAGAGATGATAAAAGATGTAACAATGGAGGTTTCAACATACGCTTGTTTACCTTTCAAATTCGAAGCTGGTACACCAGATATTGCAGGAATTATCGGACTTGGAGCTGCGGTAGATTTTATCAATTCTATTGGAATGCAAACGATTCACGATTACGAAAAAGAATTGGTAGATTATACAATTCAACGTCTATCAGAATTTGATGAAGTGGAGATTTATGCAAAAGATGCAGAACATTCTGGCGCAGTTTCTTTCAACTTAAAATTTGACGGCGTTCATTCATCTGATGTCGGAATGATTTTGGATAAAAAAGGAATTGCTGTTCGTACTGGTCATCATTGTGCACAACCAATTATGCAGCATTTCAATATTCCGGGAACGGTACGAGCTTCATTCGCTGTTTATAATACAAAAGAAGAAATAGATACATTTATTGAAGGTCTAAAAACCGCGATTCGAATGTTAGGATAATTCATATTCCAAATTTATTTTGGAATCTTATAAAATAATAAAAGGGAAACATCACTGTTTCCCTTTTATTTTAAACGCTAAAGAAGTACAATTTCATCAATTATAATTTCTGTAATCGTTTTTTGTTGACCATCTTTATCTTGATAATCTCGGTAAGTCAATTTGCCTTCTATAGCAAGTTGCTTCCCTTTTTCTACATGTTTTTCGATCACATTTACAATTGGTCCGTAAGCAACTAAATTGTGCCACGTCGTTTGCTGAACTTTCTCACCTTTGCTATTTGTGTAGCTTTCGTTCGTTGCTAGACTAAATTTTGTAAACTTCTTTTCGTTTTCTAATGTTTTAACATCAGGATTGCTACCAACATTCCCAATTAGCTGAACTTTGTTTCTTAATGTACTCATGGCGATAAATAATTTAAAATTAATGTATGACCAAATTTAAGAAAATATTTTTAAAACATTCGTTTTTAAGCGTTTAACTTTTATAAAACATGTTCTTTATATAATTGATCCAAGGTTTTATCAAGGTTT
The DNA here is from genome assembly GCF_002431085.1 of Empedobacter sp. UBA5924. NCBI lineage: Bacteria > Pseudomonadati > Bacteroidota > Flavobacteriia > Flavobacteriales > Weeksellaceae > Empedobacter > Empedobacter sp. UBA5924. The sequence goes on along the minus strand of NZ_DJDM01000025.1, from coordinate 48,256 downwards.
GTTGTTTTACCAGGATGCGGACGAGAACTTTGGATAGACGAACTTCTGACAGCTGTTAACCAACGAAAACGTTCAGGGGTTTCGAAATTAGATACAGCAGATTCGGGATGAATTCCTTCGGCAATTTTAGACAAAGCATTCAAATTACTGTCAATAAAATCAAGATCTAATTCGTGGCAAAAAGCATTGATTCTACTATCATTAATAAAATATTTTACTTTCAAATAATCTTCTTTTTTCGAAAATAAAATTACTCCAACATTGATAAACTCTTCGCGTTCAACTTTAGGAACCAAACGAAGAATTGCATACTCATATAAGATTTTTTCTGGCATTATTCGCTTCGTTTATAAAAAGTTCGGAATGTTGTAATCGTGTTTTGATAAATGTTTTGTAAACCGTTCTCATTTCTTCGTGAGTAGCATGTGTAACTTCTGTTTCTAACCATTCATCAGGAATCAAATCGACAATTTTATCAATGATTTCATCATTCAAAATCGCTTTAAATTCTGTATCAACTTCTTCAAGTTTTGTAGCATTTTTCAATAGAACATGGTCTTTAATTGGCGTAAAGGGTGCAAGAGCTGCTTTTTCCCAATTGTCCCACGAATGATGAAAATAATAGGAAGCACCATGATCAATCAACCACAATTCTTTGTGCCACATTAACATATTTGTATTGCGAAAAGTACGATCAACATTCGTCAAAAAAGCATCTAACCAAACAATTTGAGAAGATAATTTATCATCAATTTTCATTACAGCAGGATCATAATTGATTGCACCAGATAAATAATGCAAAGCCAAATTAGTTCCTTCGCTAAATTTTAACAAATCCTGAATTTCTTCATCAGCTTCGGATTGACCAAAATATTCGTCCAAATTTGCAAAAACTAATTCAGGAACTTTAAATCCTAAAACACGTGCAATTTCTCCTCCTAATAATTCAGAAATCAGCATGCGAGGACCATGACCAGCACCTTTAAATTTTAAAACATATTTAAAACCGTCATCTGCATCAGCTAGTGCAGGCAAAGAACCACCTTCGCGCAAAGGTTGCAAATAGCGTTCAACGGTAACTGTTCTTAACTCAATCTCATTCATTCTCTAAAATTACGATGAAAAATTTAAAATAATTTTCACATTTATAATTTTTAAATATCACTAAACTTATAGACTGTTGAATGTTAAAATTTTTTAAAACAAAAGATAGTTGAGTAAACTTGTAAAAATAGGAAGATTTGTAATGCGTAAAAGTATGTTTATCGCTGGATTAATAGCGGTTTTTACTTTGATCGTTGCATTGATTATTCAAGTTTTTACTTCGTATTACATTTACAATTATCAAGGAAATATTCCGTCAGATTATCGTGTGGCAGTTGTTTTTGGTGCAAAAGTGCAAGCTAATGGACAACCAACTCGTTTTTTGAAAGATCGTTTGGATGCTGCAATTCGACTTTACAAAGAGGATCAAGTGGATGTAATTTTACTTTCTGGAGAAAAACTTCACGAGAATTTTAATGAAATTGATGTGATGGAAAAATACTTGTTGGATAGAGGTGTCAAAATTGAAGATACTTATCTAGATGGAGCAGGTTTGGATACATATAGCACAATCTACAGAACCAAAAATATTTATCAATTTGATAAAGTGATTTTAATTTCTCAATCTTATCATCTCAAAAGAGCGCTTTTCTTAGGAAAAGTTTTCGGATTGGATTGTATTGGATATAATGCGGATAGCGGACCTTATAAAACGGAAGGTAAACAGAGTTTTAGAGAAATTTTAGCGAATATAAAAGCTTTGTTGGATATTGGTAATGAAAGAGCGCCAGAAGTGATTATAGCGCCTAAAAAATAAAAAAAACTCCGCTCAAAATTTTGAGCGGAGTTTTTAGTTTAATATTCTGTTAAAGTAACAATATCAGTTGTAAAAGATGTTAATTTATCTTTACCATGTAGGAAAGTTAAATCAACAATAAAAGAAAACTGTGTTGTTTTTCCACCACATTTTTCTACCAATTTAGCACAAGCTTCGGCAGTTCCACCAGTTGCTAAAACATCGTCGTGAATTAGAACTCGCGCACCATCTTTGATGTAATTCGAATTTACTTCGATAGTTGCTTGTCCATATTCCAAATCATAAGATTGACTAATTGTTGGAGGAGGTAATTTACCAGCTTTACGAATTAATACAAAAGGAACTTTTAATTTTTGTGCAATCTGAATTCCGTACAAAAATCCACGGCTTTCAATTCCACAAACAATATCCACTTTACCTTTTGCTTTTTCTACAAAAGCGTCTACAATTTCATTCGAAAGTTCAGAATTTAAGAACAATGGAGTAATGTCTTTGTAGACAATTCCTTCTTTTGGAAAATCGATAACGTCTACAATCGTTTGATTGATTTTTTCTTGAAGTGTTGACATTCGTTTTTAATCATGTTTTGTTAAGGAACAAATTTAATGAGAAATCATTTGCAAGAATTTGTTTTAACGAATAATTAATGATTCTAAATAATATTATAAACCTAAACTTGTCCAAATACGTTCTGGAATACGAACAGGACGACGAGTTTCGGCATCAATACAACATAAAATAGTGTATCCTTGATTAATTATTTTTCCCACTTCATTATATATATTGTAATCAAATCGAATGCGAACACCTTTGTCACGCTCATGAACTGTTGTTTCAATTTCGATTAATTCATCGTACAAAGCGCTACCAATATATTTTGTATGCATTTCAATAATTGGCATCTGAATTCCCATTGCTTCCAATTCAGCATAAGGAAAACCACGTTTGCGCATCAATTCTACACGACCAATTTCATAAAACTCAGGATAATTTCCATAATAAACCACTTTCATTTGATCGGTGTGTTTATATAGAATACGAGTTTTGGTGCGAAAAACATTTAATTGTTCGGTTTCTTCTATCTTCTCCATAATTTTCTAAAACATCATTTTAATCTTCAAAAGTAGAGAACAAAAAAAAGACTTTATCATTAATTATATAAAAAATGAAAAAGTCTATTCAGTAATTTTTTTGTAATCCATCCAACTAAAAGAAGTTTGCGAAGAATCTTTTTGCTCTTCTTTTAAGAAATCATATTGAATTTGAATAATTGTTTTGAAAGTAGGATTTGCTATTTCATAATAAAAAGTCCTTACATTTTTTTCTTCACCTTGTTCAATTCGTAAAAGAGAAAAATTATTTTTGATGCCCAAATCATTTAAATGATTTTCTACTTTGATAATTGCGAAGTCAATTTTTTCTTGTGTAATTTCCATAGTGATACAAAAATAAGAATTAATAGTTTTATAAGCCAAAATATGTCCGAAAAGATTATCTTTGCAGTATTTTTATTTTATCTAAAACTACTTATTGATTATTTTTAATTATACAAAGTATTTTTTAATATATCAATACCTAAATCATTTTTTTTATTCAAAATTTGTTCACAATTTTGTAGAGAAGGGTTGATGAAAATTTAACATTGACTTTCAGTATTTTACATTAAAACTTAAGCACTTTTGGACAATATTATGACGATAACTGCAAATTCTGTGTGGGAAAAATGCTTGTCTTTTATAAAAGACAACATTGCAGAAGATGCCTTCAATACTTGGTTTGTACCGATACGTCCGGGCAAACTAAATAATAATGTTTTAACAATACAAGTACCAAGTAAATTTTTTTACGAATGGTTAGAGGAGCATTATATCAAAATTTTAAAAAGTGCCTTACAAAAAGAATTAGGTTCTGATGCAAAATTGGTATACAGTATTTTGATGGATCAAAAGTCGCAAGGACGTGAGCCATTCACGGTACGTATTCCAAGTTCGAACAAAGAAAAACCTCGCCCACAAGAGGTAGAAGCGCCAATTAATTTGCAAGCTGGTAAAATGATGAATCCTTTCGTTATTCCAGGATTGCAAAAATTAAAAATTGATTCGCAATTAAATCATAATTATACATTCAATAATTTTATCGAAGGAGAATCAAACCGATTAGCACGTGCGGCTGGTCGTGCGATTGCCAAACGCCCAGGAGGAACTTCGTTCAATCCACTATTCATCTATGGTGGAGTAGGGTTAGGAAAAACTCATTTGGTGCATGCGATAGGTTTAGAAGTAAAAGATTTACACCCAGAGAAAACTGTTTTGTATGTTTCAACTGAGAAATTTACACAACAATTTATTGAAGCTGTAAAAAATAATAATCAAAATGATTTCATTCACTTTTATCAAATGATTGATGTTTTGATTATGGATGATATTCAGTTTTTATCTGGAAAAGCAAAAACGCAAGAAGTTTTTTTCCATATATTTAACCATTTACATCAAAGAGGAAATCAGATTATTTTGACTTCGGATAAATCTCCAGCAGATATTCAAGATATGGAAGATCGATTAATTTCTCGTTTCAAATGGGGATTATCAGCCGATTTGCAAAACCCTGATTACAATACACGTCTTTCAATTTTGAAACAAAAATTAGAAAACGATGGTATCGAATTTCCTGATGAAGTAATGGATTATATCGCACAAAATATTGATACAAATGTGCGTGAATTAGAAGGTTCATTAAACTCAATCATTGCGCAAGCAACGTTGAATAAACGTGAAATTACCTTAGATTTAACATCACGTACGTTATCTAAATTAGTACAAACAGCTCGCAAAGAAATCTCGATTGATTACATTCAGAAAACAGTTTGTGAATACTTTAAAGTGAAGATTGAAGATATTCAGTCAAAAACACGTAAACGTGATGTCGTACAAGCGCGTCAATTAGCAATGTATTTTGCAAAACAATATACAAAAGCGTCTTTGGCAAGTATTGGAACACAAATCGGTAAACGTGATCACGCAACAGTTTTACACGCTTGTAAAACAGTGAAAAATTTACAAGAAACGGACAAGCAATTTCGTGGTTATATTGAAGATATTTCACGTAAAATTTCAGATTAATCTATAAATATTTTTTCAATGAAAATTTTGATGGTTTGTTTAGGTAATATTTGTCGTTCTCCGTTGGCAGAAGGAATTTTACAATCAAAGGTTGGCGACAATCATTTGGTAGATTCTGCTGGTACGGGTGATTGGCATGTTGGTGAACAACCAGATAGACGCTCGGTTGCGGTTGCTAAAAAATATGGTGTTGATATTTCTGATCAACGTGCAATGCATTTCAATCCAATTTTTTTCGATGAGTTTGATTTAATCTTTGCAATGGATAAACAAAATTTAATTAATTTGCAACAATTAGCTCGAAGCGAAGAGGAGCAAAGTAAAATCAAATTGATCTTGAAAGATGGAATAGGGCAAACGCAAAATGTTCCTGATCCTTACTACGATGGAGAAGATGCTTTCGAGCATGTTTATCAATTATTAGATGAAGCCACAGACGGAATCATCAAAAAATATAATCTTTAAAATTATACAATGAAAACGGCTAAAGTTTATTTGATTCCTTCACTTTTAGGTGAAAGCGAACACAGTAGAGTATTGCCTTTATACAATCTTGACATTATTCGAGCAATTGATACGTTTGTGGTAGAAAACGAAAAATCTGCACGTAAATTTATCAAACAAGTTTGCCCCGAAAAAGTTCAAGCCGATTTAGATATTTACATTCTAAACAAAGATACAGAGCCAGAAGAAATGTTAGATTTGATCAAATTATTTGATCAAAACAAAACGATCGGAATTATTTCCGAAGCTGGTTTGCCTGCGGTTGCAGATCCGGGTGCGCAGTTGGTAAAAGTTGCGCAACAGAAACGCATCCAGGTAGTTCCTTTGGTTGGTCCATCGTCGATTTTGTTGGCGTTAATGGCTTCTGGAATGAATGGTCAAAACTTTGCTTTTCACGGTTATTTACCAATCGATAAAACAGAACGTAAAAAGAAATTAGCGCATTTGGAAGCTGAAAGCGCGAAAACGGGAATTGCTCAAATTTTTATGGAAACGCCTTATCGTAACAATCAAATGGTAGACGATTTAACGAAGATTCTTCGTGCCGAAACCAAGATTTGTGTCGCGTGCCACATTACATTAGAGGACGAAGATATCCGCACGTTATCGATCAAAGAGTGGAAAAATGAAAAGTATGATTTTCATAAACGTCCTGCTATTTTTGTGATGCAAGCTTAAAATTTTATAATATAGATCAACACTTCGTGTTGCTTTTCACGAGTCGTTTATCCAAAGTAAATAAAATAGCCAACTTGAAAAAGTTGGCTTTCTCGTATAATCGTTTTTTGCGGTGAAAATAGTTGAAGTGAGAAAATTAAAAAGTTTATTCTTTTATACGATTCTTCAAATCCATTTCCGCACCGAGAATTCTTGTTATTTCAATTTCATCTTTAGTTAGAATTCTATAAAAGATAATGTGTTGATTGGCTAAAAATCCGTAAAGTTCAGAATTAATCTCACTATAATTTCTTCCAATCATGGGGTTTTCGGCTAATAACTGACAAAAATTGATTAGTTCTTCATAATATTTATCCGCTTGATTCTGTGACCACAATTCAAACGTATATTCATATATTTTCGAAAGATCTTCAACAGCTTTATTTGTCAAGAAATACTTAGCCATTATTTTTTATTTTGGCTTTCAAAGTTTCGAGGTGTTTTTTTGCATCAAAATCCTCTGCAATTCCACTATCTATACCTTCTTGTATCGAATTTTTCAATAACTGAATTTTATCTTCTTCTTCTTCCAAAAGTCTCAAACCAGCTCTAATAACCTCACTTGCATTTTTGTATCTTCCTTGAGAGACTTTTGTATCAACAAATTCTTCAAAATAATTTCCCAAAGAAACAGATGTATTTCGTCCCATAACGTCTTATTTAGTTTAATAAAATAAAGTTACCAAATTTTGGTAACTATTGCTAATGTTTTAATATTGAATTTGTTTTATTTAGAAAATAGGTGGTATAGGATTCTCAATTTTATTTCTTTTTATATAATAAACTGTCATTAAAATGATACATAATGTAGCGATTGTAGTTATTCCGGTTAAAAAATAGTAGGTGGTTTTGTGCGTATTATAACTTAATAAAATTTTATTTTCTTTCTCTATTTGAACTATATCCAAGTTATTTTTATTAGAATTTGAAGGTGAAAAATATACTTTTACTTTGTCACCGTGACTAATATTATTATCAAGCTCTGAATAATTTTTAGTCATTTTGTATACTGCGAGATTTTGAGGATAATTAGAAAGTTTTAAAAAGAATATTTTAGAATTTTTGTTTGAATTTATAATACCTTTATTTGTTATTATACCTTCAACTTGCGAATATTTAGATAAATCTTTAGAAGCTTGATTATAAAAAATATAAGTTAGTAGGGTAAAGAGTGTGATACCAAATAGTATTGCAAATACATTTATAATTTTTGTAAACATTAATTGGATTTTGTAAGATATTTCAAGTTATATTCAAATTTACAACTATAATTTTGGTTTTAAAGTTTAATAATCAAACAAATTCAACCTATATTTAAGTTAAAATCATCCAATATGAGAAAAATAGAACAACTTTTTAGTGAATATGGAGAAAGTCATCAAAATGGAACAAACAAAACTATTCATTGGATTTGTGTTCCTTTAATCTTTTGGACGATTCTTGGTTTTATATCCTACATTCCAGCGCCGCATTTGTATGTTCAGAACTTTGGTTATATCAGTATAGCTTCAATCATTGCATTGGTTATTGTTTCAATATTTTATTTTAGATTATCGGTTGTCGTTGGTTTCATTATGATTTTTCTAATGTTGATTATGGAATATTTTATTTCGTTGTGCAATGTGCAATTCGGTACAAAATCTTGGTTAGTTTATTTGGTAGTATTTATTATCACGTGGATTTTACAATTCGTTGGACACAAAATATAAGGGAAGAAGCCAAGTTTTCTCAAAGATTTACAATTTTTGTTGGTTGGTCCTATTTGGTTGTTAGGTTTTATTTTGAGAAAAGTTGGTATAAAGTATTAATCTATTTCTTACTCAAAATTTCATTTACTTTTTTCTCAATGGCCTCTGATAATCTGCTAAAACCTAAATCATTTGGATGAATTCCGTCTGTAGAACCTTCGTTATCCGAACCAATTAAATTATCACCTTTCAATAAATACAAATCTTTTATGCCTTCTTTTATCAACGCATCGTATTGGGCTCGATAGGTTTGATTTTGTCTTGTCATATCTTCGTGAGCGATTAAATCAAATTTACTCATTGGTCGAATCAAGCTTTCTACCATCAAGATTGGTGTTTTTGGATGATATTTTCGGAGTAATTTGACGAACGGAATTGTTCTACTTTTGATCTCTTCGGGTGAACTATTTGGAACACAATCCAAGATAAACAAATCAACCCCTTGAATATCTTTGATCATTTCAGCCAATTCAATTTCAATTTTTGCACTTCCACTCAAATCAAGATTAATGAATTCATAGCCTGTTTTTCGTGTTAAAATAGAAGGATAATTCATTCCAGGACGACTTGCCGAAGCACCTTGCACAATGCTTGAACCATAAACCACGATTTTCTTTTTATACGCAATCGGTTGATTGATAAAATTAGCGGAAGCATCAATTCCTATTTTTAAATCTGTAATTTCGTTCCAAAGTGGCAAATAAAGTATGAATTCCTTTTCTGTCTTTGATAAATTCTTGACGATATCAATTCACTTTTGATATTTTGCTGATTTGGTAAAGCCGCACCTGCAAAAATCCACTTTCCGTTTTCTTTGATATACAAATCCAACCCACGCGCCATAATTCCAGTTGTATTCGCGCCCAAATAAGTAGAACGAGTTGTCCAATCCAGTTTTATTTGTGAAGTATTCGATTTGAATGTAACATATAATCCAGCGGGAGCAGTAAATAAACCTTTTACTTTTTCAGGAAGATTTGCGTATTTGTTGGTATCGATTCTATGGTAAAAAGGTGTATTATCAAAGGCTTTTCCTTGTACAGTAAATTCTTTGTTCGTGATATATTTGATTTGTCCAACTACGTGAAAAGAACAAATAAGTGCAAAAAACAGAAAGAATTTTCTCATTGGTTATAATTGATTAAAGGTTAAAATTAAAAAAAGACTTCCAATTTGGAAGTCTTTTTTTTGTTTCATGTGTTTGTCTTAAGCGTGTTTACACTTTAAGGTCTGTATGAGCGCCTAAAAGTGTTTTATTTTCTTCGATAATTGGATCAACCAAATCTTTTAAGAATTCTTCTGTTTGTTCAGAAGCAAATCCTGTAAAGTTTTTCGGATCTAATAATTCGACTAATTTCTCTTTGTCAATTTTTACATTTTCATCGGCAATGATACGTTCAATTAAATCGTTAGATTTTCCTTCCATTTTCACTTGTTTTGCAGCTTCCATAGAATGTGTACGGATAATTTCGTGTAATTCTTGACGATCTCCACCATTTTTAACACCTTCCATAATGATATATTCGGTTGCCATAAATGGTAATTCTTCCGCGATATGCTTCTCGATGATTTTAGGATAAACGACTAAACCATCTAAAATATTGTTCCAAATGATTAAAATTGCATCAATCGCTAAAAATGCTTGAGGTACTGCTAAGCGTTTGTTAGCCGAATCGTCCAACGTTCTTTCGAACCATTGAGTTGAAGCAACCATTGCAGGAGAAGTTGCTAAGGACATCACGTATTTCGCTAAAGAGGCGATACGCTCTGAACGCATAGGATTGCGTTTGTATGCCATTGCAGAAGATCCAATTTGATTTTTTTCGAAAGGTTCTTCAATCTCTTTTAAATTTTGTAATAAACGCAAGTCGTTTGTAAATTTATGTGCAGATTGTGCAATGTTTGATAATAATTCTAATGCTTGAGCATCAATTTTACGATCGTAAGTTTGTCCTGAAACTGCAAAAACATTTTTGAATCCGAAACGTTCAGATAATTTTTTGTCTAATGTTTTTACTTTTTGGTAATCTCCATCAAATAATTCTTTGAAAGAAGCCGCTGTTCCAGTTGTTCCTTTTACACCGCGAAAACGTAACGTATCTATTCTGAATTCTAATTCTTCTAAATCTAATAAAACAGATTGTAACCAAAGTGTTGCACGTTTTCCAACGGTTGTTAATTGTGCTGGTTGGAAATGCGTAAATCCTAAAGTTGGTAAATCTTTGTATTGACGCGCAAATTTTGCTAAACCATCAATCACATTGATTAATTGTCCTTTTACATGTTGAAATCCATCACGAATCTGAATCAAATCTGTGTTATCGCCAACAAAAGCCGAAGTAGCGCCTAAATGAATAATTGCTTTTGCGCTTGGTGCAACATCTCCGTACGTATGCACGTGAGCCATTACATCGTGACGAAATTTCTTTTCGTAAGCCGCAGCAACATCATAATCAATATTAGTTGCATTATTTTTTAATTCTTGAATTTGTTCGTCTGTAATATCTAATCCAAGTTCCTTTTCAATTTCTGCCAAAGCAATCCAAAGCTGTCTCCATGTTGTAAATTTTTTCTCAGGAGAAAAGATATATAGCATTTCGTCGCTACAATATCTCGATTCTAAAGGATTTTGATACTTGTTCATTGTATTTGTTTGTTTTGTTTTTTAAAATTTTTTCAAAATGGTTTGCACATCTTTCACATAATAACCTTCGAAAAGGTAAGCGTGTATCAGCAATGGAAATAATTGTGCAATTGGTAAACGCTCTTCGAAATTTGGTGCTAAAGGATTATTTTCGTGATAGGCATCAAAAAATACATCATCAAATCCTCCAAAAAGCTTTGCAATAGCCAAATCCATTTCGCGATGACCATAATAAATTGCAGGATCTATAACCGAGAATTCGCCTTTTTTGTTGGCTAAAATATTTCCATTCCAAAAATCTCCATGCAATAAAGCAGGTTTTTCTTCTGGAAATATCGAATTCAATTGTTTACATAAACTCTCTGCAGATTTTATTTGTTTTGAATTGATTAATTGTTTGTTTTGCAATAGTTTCATCATTGGCATGATGCGATTTTTTGCATAAAATTCGCTCCAAGAATCTGTTAAACTATTCGGCTGAACGACAATTGCAATGTAATTATCTTCTGACCAACCAAATTGTTTACTTGTATTTTGATGAAGTTTTGCTAAATTTTTTCCTAAGTTTTCCCAATTTACAACAGTTGGAGTAGAGGTTTCCATCCATTCTAATAATAAATATTGAAAATCTTTTCCAGCTTCGCCAACATTTACCACTTTCGGAACCGAAAATGTTTTGGTCTTTTTGATGGCTTCTAAAGCACGTGCTTCTTTCTTGAAAAGATGAGGAAAGTTGTTTGCGGAATTTACCTTTAAAAAATATTTTTTATCAAACGATTCTAATCGAAAAGCATCGTTAATATCACCACCTTTCATCGGGACGATAGAATCTATACCTAAATTCAATTGTTTTAATCGTTCTAAAATTTCGTTCATAAAAATATCTCATAAAGTTATAGCCCAACAAAAGTCAGGCTATACTATTTAATTTATTAAAATAAAGTTGTTCTAATAATGTTTTGAGAACGCTCTGGTCCAACCGAAACTAAATAAACTTCGATTCCTAAGTATTTCTCAATGTAGTGAATGTAATCTTGCGCTGTTTGCGGTAACTCATCAAAAGATTTTACGTTTGTAATATCTTCTTTCCATCCTGGTAATTCGTCGTATTGCGCTTCGTAATCAGCTAATTTAGTTGTAGAAGAAGTGAAATAATCAATGATTTTTCCGTCTTCTGTTTTGTAACCTGTACAAACTTTTACTGTATCAATATTCGACATTACATCTAATTTAGTAATTACTAAATGTGTAATTCCATTAATCATACAAGCGTGTTTCAATGCAACTAAATCTAACCAACCTGTGCGGCGTGGACGACCTGTCGACGCTCCGAATTCGTGACCAACTTGACGAATTTGTTCTCCTAATTCGTTGTCCAATTCTGTTGGGAAAGGACCGTTACCAACGCGTGTACAATATGCTTTCGAAACTCCAATCAAATTTTTCAATTTTGTAGGAGGAACTCCAGCACCAACACAAACTCCACCTGTTGTTGGAGAAGATGATGTAACGAATGGATATGTACCAAAATCGATGTCTAACATTAATGCTTGAGCACCTTCGAATAATACATTTTTACCTTCGTCAATTGCGTGGTTAATTTCTAACTCAGAATCTAAGATACGTTCTTTCAAACGCTCACCATAAGCTAAATATTTTTCGTAAATGTCTTCGAATTTTAATGGTTCTTTATTGAATAATTTTTCGAATAAAGCATTTTTAACCACTAAATTTTCTTTGATTTTTTCTGCTAAAACTTCAGGATTTAATAAATCAATTGCACGAATACCAACGCGCGCTACTTTATCCTCATAACAAGGACCAATTCCGCGTTTTGTTGTACCAATTTGACTATCTTTTCCTGCAAATTCTTCACGATATTCGTCTAACAAAATGTGATAAGGCATGATGATATGCGCTCTTCTCGAGATAAAAACGTGATCTGTAGATAAACCTTTTGCTTCTAATTGTTCAGTTTCTGCAAAAAAAGCTTCAGGATTTACTACGACACCATTCGCAATAATACATTTTCCTTTGCATTGTAAAACTCCAGAAGGTAATAAGTGTAAGACAAATTTATCATCGCCTACATATACCGTATGACCAGCGTTGTTACCACCTTGGTAGCGTACAACATAATCCGATTTTTCGGCTAATACATCTGTAATTTTTCCTTTTCCCTCGTCACCCCATTGAAGACCGACTACTACGTGTGTTGACATATTGTTTGTTCGTTATTTGATTTGGAATAAAAATGAAACTAATCATCTTTTCTTGGTTCACTGCAAAGGTAATTTAAACCTTGTCTTAAACAAATTTAAAACTCAATTTAGCACGATTATTTTTCAAGATTTTGTTAATAATTTTTCAAGATAAAATTAACCGAAAAATAACCGAATCCATTCAAATAAAAAGCGTATTTTTACAAACTTTTACACCAAAAATTTCTATAATGAAAATTGAAATCTGGTCGGATGTAATGTGTCCGTTCTGTTATATCGGAAAAAAACATTTTGAACAAGCTTTAACGCAAATTCCTTATCAAGATAAAATACAGGTTGAATGGAAAAGTTTTCAGTTAAATCCTGATTTATCAAAAACTGAAATTACTTCTGTCAATGATTATTTAATCAAAACAAAAGGAATTTCGGAAGAACAAGTTTCGGCAATGAATAATCAATTGGCTGAAATGGGAAAAGTTGTTGGAATTGATTTTCAACAACAAAATTCTAAAGTTGTCAATACGGGTGATGCTCACCGATTGATTCATTTTGCGCAAGCGAATGGAAAAGGTTCGGAAGCAGAAGAAAGACTTTTTAAAGCGTATTTTACAGAAGGTAAAAATGTAGCTGATTATGAAGTTTTGGCTGAATTGGGAGAAGAAATTGGTTTGAACAAAACCGAAGTTCTTGAAATGCTAAATTCTGATGCAAATGTTTTTGAAGTTGCTTCGGATATTTTAGATGCGCGTAATATTGGTGTTTCTGGCGTTCCGTTTTTCGTAATTGACCGTAAATATGCACTTTCTGGTGCTCAACCAGTCGAGTATTTCGTTTCTGCTTTGACACAAGCTTACGAAAAAGATCATTTGGACCAACCACAAAATGGTGCTTCTTGTGATGTAGACGGAAATTGTGATTAATACAATTTGCAAATAAATATAGAAAAGGACTTCAATTGAAGTCCTTTTTTTCGTTTTATATTGATTGATAATTTTCTAAAAATTGTACAATTTTTTCTGCTAATTGATTTTTATGAAAAGAGCTTTTCAAAGTTTTATATTCAATATCAGTCAACAGAAGATCATTCGTTCAATTTTAATTTTGGGCGAAGAATTCAACGACCAGCTTTTTGGGAATTAAATCCAAATAAATGGTATAGTAATCCTATTTCTTACACAGAAGGAAATCCTTTTATGCAACCAGCTTTTGTGTATAATTTCGAGTTAAGTTATGGATTCAAAGATTATTTACAAGCAAAAGTTTATTATCAAAATATACAAGATGATTTTGGTCAAATTGCCTTTCATCAAGAACAAGAATTGGATGGAAAATAGAGAAAAAACAAAAAATCTCAGAGCAAAATACTCTGAGATTTTTTTATGTCTAATTCTTCAATGCTTCAAAAATTTTATCTGCTATTTTAGGGTAATTACTTTCGTTTGTTAATATTTTTCGGTCATCGTCATTTGTCAAATAACCGATTTCAATCATAATAATTGGAACTTGTGAATCTCGTAATATTTTCGAATTTGTTTCAACAATTCCTAAGTTTTCAAAACCTAAAGAACTTATACTTGTTCCAATTTTTTCGCCAAGTATTTTACATTCTTCGAAAGTAGGATTCAATGGAGAAAGGTGAATTTCTGTTCCTTTTTTCGAATCTTTTACATTATAATTTGCGTGAATTGATAAAACCAAATCAGGTTTTATTTCATTAATCATTTTCGCACGACTTGTATTGATAATTTGTTCGTCACCTTTTCTCAATAATACAAAATCAATATCTGTAAAAGGATTTTTTTCTTGAATAATTTCTGCAATTTTCAGCGCAATATCTTTTTCCTGAAATTCATCTTTTTTTACGCCAGTATCTGTTCCTCCATGTCCAGCGTCCAAAAGGATTACGCGCTTTGTAGAAAGTGTTTTATTTTCGATAAAATTTGTTTGTGCAAAAAGACTTGTTGTTAAAATTAAACAAAAGATCTGTAATAGTTTTTTCATGGTTGTTCAGATTAAATTGACCAACTTTAAGCAATAATTGTGCTTATTTTTCTAAAAAAATGGTTAAAAAAACTTTTTTTAAAACAAACCTCGCGCTTTTATCTCTAAATATTTATTGATTAAGTTAATAGACAATTCTTGTGGTTCGCAGTAAATCGTTAAAATCCCGAATTGATGCAAACGATTTATGATTAATTCTTTGTCGTAATTAAACTTTTCGGCAATTGTTTGATCGTAAATATCAGTAGTAGTCTTTGCTTTCTGATGATTAAGTTTTTTCAATTCCGAATTTTTAAATAGAATCAAAACGACAACATGCGATTTTTTAATCAATTTCAGATATGGTAATTGACGTTCCAAACCATCAATTGTTTCAAAATTGGTATAAATAAATAAAAGCGATCGTTGCGTTAATTTTCGTTTGATATAGGCATACAATTGTCCAAAATCACTTTCCAAAAAATCAGTTTGTACATTGTATAATTTCTCCAAAATCAATTGCATTTGATGATTTTTTCTATCCGCAACAACGTGATCTTGAATTCTTTTATTAAATGTTATTAAACCTGCTTTTTCATTTTTTTGAAGTGAAATATTTGCGACAACTAAGCTAGAATTGATTGAATAATCCAACAATTTTAAACCATCAAAAGGCATTCGCATCGTTCTCCCTAAGTCAATTAACGAATAAACAGGCTGCGATTTTTCTTCCTGAAATTGATTGACCATCAGTCGATTTGCTTTTGCCGTTGCTTTCCAATTGATTAAACGATATTCGTCACCAATCGTATAATTTTTTATATTTTCAAATTCTGTATTTGTTCCAATTTTTCGAATCCTTTTCATTCCAAATTGATTCTGTAACTGAGCGGTAGAATATAATTGAAACTGTTTTAATTGCAAATAAGAAGGATAACAAGCAATCGAAATTGGTTCGTTTATTTTGATCTTTTTCTCAATCAATCCAAAAACAGAAATAAATACATTTGTTAATCCAAATTTATATGAACCTCGTTCTGTTGGTCGAATTTTGAAATCAAATTTAGTATTTTGACTACTTTTAAATCGTTTTCTAAACTGAAAATCTCTTAATTGTAATTGAACAGGAAACTCTTCTATAATCCTTACATTTAGAGGGAATTGATAATGATTTGTTACGAAAAGTTCCAATTCATTTTCATCACCATTTGAAAGTCGTTCTGGATAATTTCGAAGAACTTCAATGGAAGTTTTAGGAATATAAACCAAAAATATTTCGACAATAACACTGACGATAAAGACAAGTGTCAAAATCTTTGCAATAATGTAAATAGGAGATAGAAAAAATGCAATCACATAACAAAATGCAATGAATAATCCCGCATAAAAAAAGCGATTGGTAAGAAATAAGCTTCTGAAAAATTTCATTAACGAGGAATTTCTACGCGATCAATAATTTGCTGAATAATATGTTGTGTTGTAAAACCTTCCATCTCTTTTTCAGGAACCATCACAACGCGGTGTCCCAAAATTGTATGCGCAATTTGCTTGATATCTTCTGGAATCACAAAATCGCGTCCATTCACCGCTGCATTTGATTTTGCAGCATCTAAAATCGCGATAGAAGCACGTGGCGATGCACCCATATACAAGGTTTGATCGATTCTGGTTTGATGAACAATTGTCGCAATATACGTAATCAACGCTTCGTGTACGAAAACTGATTTTATGCGATCTTGGAACTCAATAATTTCATTTCCTGAAATTACTTTTTCTACCAACGTTTCTTTGTCAATATTTTTGCGTTCTTGTTGTTCTTTCAATAATTCAATTTCACTTTCTAACGAAGGATATTTGACATAAATCTTAAACATAAAACGATCCAATTGTGCTTCTGGTAAGCGATACGTTCCTTCTTGCTCGATTGGATTTTGAGTTGCAAAAACTAGAAAAGGAGCTTGTAAAGGATAAGTTGTTCCATCAACCGTCACTTGTTTTTCTGACATCGATTCGAATAAAGCCGCTTGAGTTTTTGCAGGCGAACGGTTAATCTCATCAATTAAAATAATATTCGAAAAAATTGGTCCTTTTTTGAACTCAAATTCATTGATTTTAGAATTTAAAATAGACGTTCCAATCACATCAGAAGGCATTAAATCTGGCGTAAACTGAATTCTACTAAAACCAGAATCTATCGTTTTTGCCAACAATTTTGCCATCATTGTTTTGGCAACTCCAGGCAAACCTTCTATCAGAGAATGTCCGTTAGAAAGCAAAGCCAAAATTAATTGATCGATAATATCATCTTGTCCGACAATTACCTTTTTCAATTCATTTTTTACAGTTTGCATTTTATGTTGTACATCCGAAAAATCGACTCTATTTTCGAATGGTTGATATGTATTTTCGCTCATTAGATATTTGCTTTTTGTTTATAGTTTTCGATGATTTGATACACAATTTTCAAATCGTGTTCATTTGGTTGATTTTTTTGATAAATATTTTTCAGAATCGTGAATTTTTCAAGACATTCTTCTTGGCTCAAATTTGCTTTTTGTGCAACAATTTCAATGAATTGTTTGTTTGTAATATCGTCTGTTTCGATTAAAAATGTTTTTCTCAATTTGTATAAAAAATAATCGATTTTCTTTGAAACAATGTCTTTTACTTCGCCATTTTCTTGGTATAAAGAGGAAATTGTCTTAGCAAATTCGACGGTATGATTTTCTTCTTTGGTATAAATTGGAATGATGCGTTGTTCGCGTTTGCTTCTAAAAATTAAAAAGAAGAAAAGTAAAACCAATAACGTAATCCAAGCAGCTTTTAGAGCTGGTTCGCTCATTATGAAACGCATCATTGATGAACTTCCTGCATAAGTTTTCGAGGTATTGTACCAAAAAATAGTTTTCCCTTTCAGTGGTTCTAAAACTGATTTAGCATAGAAATAACTGTCCTCATTTAACAAATAATAATTGGTAAAATAAAGCGGTTCTGCGTGATATAAATAATAACCTTTATAATTTTTTGGTTTGATTTTTAAATAATTTGGGTAAGCCTTATCTTTATAAGTAATTGTTCCAAAAATTTCAGAATCATTTGTGATATCGCTAAAATAGTGATGTTCGATTTCTTTTTTCTTCTTTATTTTGAACAATTTATTTGTTCTAAGTTCAAAATTATCATTAATATTTATTGTCTGATTGTACAAGATATTCTCTTCAGATTCCGTAGAATCAGTTGTTGGCGTATCTGTAGAATACGTTTCTTCGTTAATATCTTCTTTTCCATTTGTGTCATCACCAAAATTGTCATAATAATCTGCAATCATCACAATTCCACCATTTTCGGCAATTTTGCTCAATAAATTTTTAGAAACTGTATCAAAATAAATTTCAGAACCGAGCACAACAACTGCATAATCTTTTGCTTTTTTAGGATCAATTTTTAATTCAGAAAGTTTTTCCAAATCTTTCATTTTCCCATTAGATAACTTCCCAAGTTCTTCGTGCATAATAAATAATCCGTACGGATCTTTACTATTTTGATAAAGGCTTACATTCCATGATTTAGGAAGCTTATAACGAAGTTTTGAGAAAGAAAATATAAAAATTCCGATCAATAAAATAGCGCCTAATAGAATACCTAATTTCTTTTTCATGAGGCTAAATATTGGTTAAACTGATTGAAATTTGTCTTGAATTCGTGGTATTTATTTTCATCAATTTTAAATTCTCCAAACCAAACTTGATTGAAAATTTTAGTATTTTGATTGAATAAAATCTTTGATTTTTCGTCTTTTATTTGATTGATAAATTGTTGATTTGTTTTCTTCGGATCCCATTCAATCCAACCTTTTTTATCTAAATTTTGTAGATTTTGATAATGCAAATAACGAATTGCTAAAGCAAAATTTTGTTCTGTTTCTGCTTTATTGATTAATGAATTCAAATTAACTTCGGCTAAATTTTCTTCGATAAAATCAAAATCAGATTCGTCATATAATTTTTTCGAATTTCGTTTAAGAATTCCACCATTTTTGTAAATACGTGTGGCAAGAAAAATTAAGAATAATCCAATTACAAAATAGAAAATGATTTCCCAAGGTAAATAAGAGAGAAATCTAAAAATACCTTCGATTATTTTTGAGAAAAAGCCAGGTTCGAATTCTTTTTTAGGTTTTGGAACATCATTATAATCAAATTCTTTTCCAGCATATTTTTCTTTGAATGCTTTAAATTCTGCTGTTTTTTCTTGTGCAAAAACAACGAATTGAATTAATAATAATGTAAATGTAAAAAATAGTCTAAATTGTTTCATTCGATTCTAAAGTTTGATTGAACGAAAAAGTTTTTTGTCTATTTTTTTGAATCGGATAAATGATGTAATACCAAATAATTAAGATTAATGAAAGGATTATTACCAATAAACTCAATACAATATTAACATCATATAAACGCGTAATAAAACCTTCGATAAATCCAGCTATAATAAACATTGGAACAGTGCTTAATAAAATCATTACCGCTTCTTTTGCTTTGATTGTGAGTGATTTTTTTCGCGATAAAGTTTTTGGAAACATAAAGCCATTTCCAAGCATTAATCCGCAAGCTCCAGCAATAATAATCACCGAAATTTCGATTGTTCCATGCATCCAAATTGCTGACATTGCCTTTCCCAAAACGCCTTCTTTGAAAAACATATAATGAAATGCACCTAACATAATTCCGTTCGAAAATAGAATATATCCTGATCCAATACTGAAAAATAATCCTAATGTAAAAGCAAAAAAAGCAACACGAATATTGTTGATGGTTATAGCTAATGTAGAGCCAGTCTGACTTCCTGATTTGTAAATTGCTGCAGGATCACCTTTTTTGATGTTCATTAACGTTTCGTCTACATATTGATTTCCTAAAATTAATCGTGTAAAATCTGGATCGAAATGCGATGATAAAACGCCAATTAAAACCGCTAAGGCAAAAATTAAGAATGAATACAACAACATTTTGTGATTTTTGTAGACTACATTTGGCACATCTTCTTTGAAAAATTGCACAAATTGATTCCCAGAAGTTCGTTGATCTTTGTAAATTGACTGATGCGCAAATAAAGCTAACTCGTTCAAATAATCTTTTGTCTTACTTTTTGGGTAATAAGTTTGAGCAAACGCCAAATCATTTGTAATTTCGATGTAGTTTTTTGCTAAAATATCTGGATGAACATCAATTTTATTTTTCAAATTATGTTCAATATCAGACCATTTAGACTTATTTTTATCAATAAAATGCGCTTCTCTCATTGTAGAGTAGTTGTTAGTGAACCAAATATATGAATAAACTTTTAGTCAATACACCTCAAAACGTGCAAATTGCTTATAATATTGCACCACTTGGAAAACGTTTGCTTGCGTATATCATCGATATGATTATCCGAATCATATTAGTCTACGGTATGTATTATTTCTCTGAGTTTATTCCGAATAGAGACGAATGGTTTCGTATGGGAATTTATAGTATAATAGGTTTTATATTTTTACTTTATCCGTTGGTTCTCGAGATTTTAATGAAAGGGCAAACAATTGGAAAATGGATTATGAAAATTCGTGTAATACGAATGGACGGAAATCGTGCCAATAATTTTGATTATTTCTTGCGTTGGGTAATTGGAAGTGTCGAATTGTTTTTATTTACTGGACTTATCGCGTTGATAACGATGATTATAAATAAAAATGGTCAACGTTTAGGTGATATTGTTGCGAATACATGTTTGATTGATTTGAATCCGAAATTAGCTTTATCACAAACTATTTTCGCTGAAGTTTCTGAAACCTATAAAATTCGTTTTCCCGAAGTTTATCGCCTGTCTGATCGTGATATTAATATTGTAAAAGAAAATTTTACGTCTGCATTAAACAATAATAATTATGATATTTTATTAAAATTAACGCGAAAACTGGAGGAAATAATGGAGGTGAAAAGTGATGGTTTAGGAAATATTGATTTTATTCAAGTGGTGATTCAGGATCATTATCATTACCACAAAGACAAGTAAACAGTATCTTTGCAAAAAATAAAGAATAAAATGAATTGTCCTTGTTGTTCTGGAAAAGTATATGCAACTTGTTGCGAACCTTTTCATTTGAATATTGAATTGCCAAAAACTCCCGAAGAGTTGATGCGTTCTCGTTACGCTGCTTTTGCAATGGTTTTGCCTGAATATTTAGTTGATACAACACATTCTTCTACGCAAAAAGATAATGATTTTAGTGATATCGAAGATTGGGCAAAATCGAATAAATGGTTAAAGTTAGAAATTGTTTTTGCTAAAGATAATAAAGTTCGATTTAGAGCTTATTACCAAGACAAACAAGGTGAAATCTACGAACATGATGAACTTTCTAGGTTTGTGCAAGAGAATGGCAAATGGTTTTATGTAGATGGCGAGTTTTATTGATTTTTAAAAATAAATTCAGAAAATATTATTTCAAGCGAAGTCTAGAAATTAAAAAAAATGGATATTTTTTTTGAGCAATTACTTTTACAATTCCTTCAATTTATCCTGAATTTCTGTATCATAAATTTCTAAAAAACGTTCGTCATAAGGATAAGTATCTTTGAATCCTTTCTTAATCAAAACTAAGCTTTTATTGTAATTTATTTTTGCAGAATCTTTCCAACTTTATTTTTGAAAGAAAAGTAAAGTATTGAAGCGAGAATTATCACTACAACAATAGTTAAATAGATAAAATAATTAATGTATTTCATTCTATCTAAGATATGTAAACTTTTTGCATAAAAAAACTCAATCCATTGAATTGAGTTTTTTGTTTTCTATTTAAAATATTGTTCTGCTTCTAACACGCTTTCTGGTCGACCTACGTCGATTAAAATTCCGCCAGAATGATCAAAACCAATGATAGATTCAGTTTTCATCAAGTCCATATAAACTTTCATGATAGAAAATTTACCTTTCTCTGTAATTTTATCAAATAGAGTAGGAGAAATAACATGAATTCCACTAAAAGCTAAATCTTTGCAATTGTCTAAAGAATCTACAGCTTTTATTTCTTCTTCTGTTTTCAGATTTCGCCAACCTTTTAATTCATTTTGTTCATTGAAAAATAGTTTACGAGATGAATTTCGATCAGAAACTGCTAACGTTACTAACGCTTTGTTTTCTTGATGTGCTTTGATAAATTTAGCAAGATTTAGATCTGTTAAAATGTCCACATTCATCACCAAAAAATCTTCCTCGAAATTAGCTTTTGCTTTAACCAAACCACCACCAGTTTCAAGAACTTGATCTGTTTCATCTGAAATAGTAATTTCAATTCCGAAATAATTATTATCTTCTAAAAACTCAATGATTTGATCTGCAAAATGATGCACGTTAATCACGATTTCATTAATTCCGAAAGATTTCAAATATTCTATATTTCGTTGCAAAAGAGGTTTTCCATTTACAACTGCTAAAGCTTTGGGATGGTTGTCAGTAAATGGTTTTAAACGAGTCCCAAGACCCGCTGCAAAAATCATTGCTTTCATATTAATACGCCTCGTTTATCCAATTTTTTTCTTCTTGCACAATATGATGTAACGTAACTTGCGCTTCTGGAAATTTCTCTTGAATATGTTTTGCAGTCGCATCAGCAGAATAAACTGATCGATGTTGTCCGCCTGTGCAACCAAAATTAATTTCTAAATTCTCGAAACCTCGTTGCAAATAATCTTCGATCGAAATGTCAATAATTTGAAAAACACCTTCTAAAAAAACTGCAATTTTAGTTTCTGTTTTCAAGTATTTTTTAACCTCTTCGTCGCGCCCTGTTTGTGTTTTATATGCCTGAATTCGACCTGGATTTAGAATTCCACGACAATCAAAAACGAAACCACCACCATTTCCAGTTGGATCGGTTGGAATTCCTTTTTTATACGAAAAACTACGAACGTTGATGTTTAATTTAGCCATTTATTTTATGATTTATGCGTTCTAACGTTTCTGGAAGAACAAGGATTTTTATAATATGTTTTAATTCTGGATAATTTTGTAATATAGGATAATCGATTATTGATTCTAAGTTTTTAAGCCCAAATGAAATACTTTCTAAAAAGTGTTTTTTACGTTCAATAATTCCTCTCAAACCATAGGTTCCTAAAACTTGTAAAAGTCGAGCAACTACACAATATTCGTACGATTGACGAAAATCTATTGGAACTAAAGTTGGAATTTGTTTGGTTAATTCTTGGTAATAAAATTCGTATAATTCTTTTTTAAATTGAAATGGTAAATTGGCTTTTGCTTGCCAAATTAACGAAACCAAATCATAGACAACAGGTCCATATAAACCGCCTTGATAATCGATAAAATAAGGTTCGTTTTGATGAATCATAATGTTGCGCGTTTGGAAATCTCTGAACACAAAACCTTGTGGCGAAAGTTTATCAAATTGAGACGCAAAACGATCAAAATCTTTGATTAATTTTCCTGCATTGTAATCAATTCCTAAGACATCTAAAAAGTAAAAATTAAACTGAAATAAATCTCTTAAAATTAATGTTTTATCTAATTTTGGATACGAAAAAGTATGATTAAAATCGATTTTAGTTGCACCTTGAATTTGAGCAATTGCTAATTTTTCTAATGTCTTAAAATAATAAGGTTTTGCTTTTTCGAAATCATTCAAGACAATATTCATCAGTGTTTCGTCTCCTAAATCTGTTTGAACATAGGTTGCAAAATCTTCTGAAACTGAAACAATTTCTGGAATATTATTGATGACTTTTTTTAAATCTAAAGAGAACTGAATAAATACTTTATTTTCTTCAATATTAGAGCTTTCAGCCAAAATATACGACTGATTTTGATCAAAAAATCTCGAATATACTCGAGCTGAACCTCCTCCTGAAAGTTGAGTTAAACTTTCAATTGCTTTTTGAGTAAAGTTTTCTTGCAAAAATTGAGCTGTAGTATCGTTCATCAGAATATTTTGCGAAAGTTACGCATATCAAAAATGATTTAAAAATATTTGTTTGCTGTAACTTTTTTCAAAATGCTGCATCTATTTAGTAAAAGAGAAACTAATATGAAAAAAATAGCACTTATTATCGCAATGATTTCGTTACAATCATGTATTACAGTAAAAGTTAATGCAGATGTTGATTCGAATAATTTTTATAGAAAAGTGGATAATCCAAATATCAAATCGCAAGGAACTTTTTTTGACAAAGGAGTGGGGGATTCGAAATGGTCGAATTCGAATGGTGATAATTGGACAAAAGCGAAGTTTGAAGATGCTTCTGGAACGAGTTATATCAAGCTAAATGTTTCGAAAAGTTTAACTGCTAATTTTCATTCGAATATTAAATTAGAAGGCGAAATGATTTTTGAAATTGTAGATCAAAATAATGAAGTAGTGTTTAATCGTCAACTTACAAATTCGAAAGAAGAAAATTTTACAGTTGATTTAGCAAAAGGTGATTATCAAGTTCGTTGGAATTCTACGAATGCAACTGGAAGTTATTTTTTGGAATGGAAACAAGATAAATAACATAAATTTTAGCATATTTTTTGGTCGATCGATTACTTTTTTGATGTATTTTTAGAAAGATTTTAAATAAGTAATTATGTCTTTAATAGATGATTTGAAATGGCGTTACGCTACAAAAAAATATGATCCGTCTTTAATTGTTGAAGAAGAAGACGTTAAAAAAATTGTTGAAGCAGCTCGTTTAGCACCAACTTCATCAGGTTTGCAACAGTTCAGAATTTTAGTTATTAAAAATAAAGAATTGCAACAAAAAATTGTTCCAATTGCCTATGATCAGCAAGCGATTGTAGATTGTTCGCATTTATTGGTTTTTGTAGCTTGGGATCGTTATACAGAAGATCGTATTGATGCAATTTACGATTATACAACGGATGAGAGAGATTTGCCAAGAGGTCGTTTTGGTTCGTATACAGATAAATTGAAAGGAATTTATTTGCCTCAAACTTCTGAAGAAAATTTTGCACATACAGCTCGTCAAGCATACATTGGATTAGGTTTTGCTCTTGCTCAAGCAGCAGAATTGAAAATTGATAGTACGCCAATGGAAGGTTTTGATAATGCTGAATTGGATGATTTGCTTGATTTGAAAGAAAAAGGAATGCGAAGCGTTTTAATGCTTCCTTTGGGATACAGAGACAGTGAAGATTGGCTAGCGCCAATGAAAAAAGTTAGAAATCCGATAAAGGATTTTGCTACGAAATTATATGAATAACAAAAAAGCTTTCTCAATTTTGAGAAAGCTTTTTTATTGAATCTATTTTTACAATCCCAACATTTTTGGACCTTGTTCAAAAACAACATCAACTGGAATGTTTTTTGTTTTCAAGACATCTAAATCTTTTTGTAAATCGTCGTGAATAATTCCTTTATCAGCATATAATTTTTTTACACCATCATAATCTCCATTTCCTTGAAGTGTCAAAATTAATTCTGATAAACCATTCATTGCTTTTTCCATTTTAGCTACATTTACTCTGTAACGTCCATTTGTAGTTTTTTCGAAAGCTCCATTTTCAGCAAAATAGTTAAACGCAATCATGTTTGCTTGTCCGTGTGCAGAACTTGCTCCAAAACGAACTGAACGTAAGATTCCAGCCAAGAAAGTCACAAAATAATCTTCTTGTGTTCCTGTCAATTCACCTTTTTTCAACAATTGATTCACCATATACAAACCAAGAATATCAGCTTTTCCTTCTTCTAAAGCTGAATTAGCTTCTTTTAAAGCATCGCGGACAGAACCTTTTTCATTTACTGTATTTTTGATTCCTAAACCATGCGCCACTTCGTGAAACATCACATTAGAAAAGAATGCATCAAATTTGATGTTTTTCTGTTGGCTTTCATCAATCAAAGCAGTTGCAATTGGGGCAAGAATTTTATCAAATTTCGCTTTCATAGCATTTTTTAATTGCAAACGGCGCGTTCCTTTTTCTAGTTGAACTTTTTCATCATTTGGTAAATTAATCGCAATTGTTTTTCCAGCAGCGTTACAATCTCCCGCATAATACACCACATCATACGCATTAAGATCCGAATCAGTTCCAGGAATTTCTTTTTTGTAATTTGCAGAAACAGGTAAATTCTTCTGTAATTCTGGTAAATATTGAACGAATTTTGCCAATTTTTTCGACCATTCAATATCTTTTACTAAAATATATGCAGAATATGAAGTTTTATATCCAAACAATTGATCTTCGTAATTTTCAATCGGACCAACCACCATATCAATATTTGCATTTTTCATATCCATCCAAGCCAAATCACTTGCATAAAAATCATCGCTTATCAAAGCTGCAGCACGTAATTTTAAATATTTTTTAAGCCCAGCATCTTCTGCTAATTCTGATGCTTTTGTTAAATATTCAGCGGCTTTTGATAATTGATTTTTGAAATTTTCGTGGTATGGAATCGAATATAATTTTCCTTCACGATTACGACGAATAATTGAGTAAGGAGATTTACCATCTTTGATATTTGCTTGTTCAAATTCCTCTTTCGTCATATCAATTGGATAGAAAGTTGCACCAGCAGGTTTTGCTCCAATACCGTTTATAAAAGGCGTTTCGTTATTCAATCTATCCCAAGGACCGTAGTTTATTTTTGCATATTCTTTGGCTTCACCTTTCGTTTCGTCCATCAAATCTATTTTAGCACCATAAGCTTGTTGCCAAAATAAATCGTCCATAATATCTGCCGTTTTGAACATCAAACGTAAAATCTCTTTTTCGTTTTTTGTTAAATGCGAAATATCTGTTGTTAATGGAACTTGAGCATAATATTGAAAAGCGTAATCTTTTGTCATTTCTATTGAGGTTTGAGTTGATTCTGCTGCTGTTTTTTGAGTTGAACAAGAGCTTAAAACTCCAGCAAAAGCAATCATTCCTAAGAATATTGATGATTTTTTCATTTTGAATGTTTTGGTAAATTTACAACGAAGAATCAAACTAAAAATCATTCTTATTTTTTTTATCCATAAAAATATAATTTAAAATAACCAAGAATCCTGACTCCTAATCCAAAAATTAAAAAGCTTTAGAATGCAATTGTAAGAAGTTAGAGATAGAGCTTTTTTCTTATTCAGATTATCACAAATTTTTGCATTGCTCCCAAGTTTTGATATTAATTCAATAAAAAAATCTCAACTTCTATTGAAATTGAGATTTAATATGGGTGAATGATGGGTCTCGAACCCACGACCTCCGGAACCACAATCCGGCGCTCTAACCAACTGAGCTACAATCACCATTTGGTTTGAATTTTTTTTGAAACTAATTCTAAAGTTTTTAGGGTGAATGATGGGTCTCGAACCCACGACCTCCGGAACCACAATCCGGCGCTCTAACCAACTGAGCTACAATCACCATTTGGTTTGAATTTCTTTTGAAACTAATTCTAAAGTTTTAGGGTGAATGATGGGTCTCGAACCCACGACCTCCGGAACCACAATCCGGCGCTCTAACCAACTGAGCTACAATCACCATTTTTATTGCGAAATTAACTTTTATTTAATCTCTCAATTGGACTGCAAATATAGCCTATTAATCGGTACTTGCAAATAATTTTGACAAAAAAATAAAGGTTTTTTACACCTTTATTTCTAAATTAAAGAATCTAAATTATTTACGCCAATATAACTTCGCGAAATAAATCCTTCTCCACCTTCAGTTCCGATTAATCTTCCTAAATCATATGCACGATATCGGATAGAATCTGTAAAATTCTTCGATGAAATTGGTGTTTGAGGTTCGCTCGAATTTGGATCAAAAAATTGCGTTTTATACGCCATGCAAGCTTCCACTTTTGTATCAACAAAACCAGAAATATCAATTACAAAATGAGGTTCTAAAGGCAACCATTGAATGTAGTGGAAGTGCTTTTTTGGACGCCAAGCTGGTAATCCATTATCAATTTTTGGTAAACCCGATAAGAAAATAGCAGTATTCACTAAATCTGAACCTTTTCCATGATCTGGATGGCGATCGTGAGGTGCATTACTCAAAATAATATCAGGTTGATATTTGCGAATGATTTCGACAATTTTCAATTGATTTTCTTTATCATTCAAGAAAAAACCATCAGGAATTCCAAGATTTTCTCTTACAGCAACTCCCAAAATGTTTTTGGCATCATTTGCTTCTACACGGCGCGTTTCATCAGTACCACGAGTTCCCAATTCTCCTTTTGTTAAATCGAGAATACCAACTGTTTTACCGTTTTTAATTTCTTTTGCAAGTGTTCCTCCACATCCCAATTCTACGTCATCAGGATGAGCTCCAATTGCAAGAATATCTAACTTCATTTACTATTTATTTAACCAATCTATTATTTCTTTTGAATCTGGAGTTACTTTTGATGGATAAGAAGCCTCTAAAGTTCCGTCTTCGTTAATCAAAAATTTCGTAAAATTCCATTTTACATCATTATCAGATTTTCCGTTCAATGATTTTTTTGTTAAGAATTTGAAAATTTCATTTTGATTTTTTCCAATTACATCACTTTTTGACATCAAAGGAAAAGTTACGCCATAATTTAATTTACAAAAACTTGCAATTTCTTCATTGTTGTCAAATTCCTGACCTCCAAAATTGTCTGAAGGAAATCCAACAATAACTAAACCTTGATCTTTATATTCTTGATACAATTTTTCTAAAGCATCATATTGAGGTGTGTAACCACATTTTGAAGCTGTGTTAAGAATTAAGATTTTCTTTCCTTTCAAATCCGCGAAATTAAAATCGTCATCATTGATATCTTTGAATGTATAATCGTAAATTTTGTTCACTTTTTGAGGTGTTTTTGTTGTTTGATGAATGGTTTGCTTTTTAGAAACTTTCTTAGTTTCTTGCGCATTACAAGCTATAAATAGCCCTAAAAATCCGATGAATAAATATTTCATTGCGTACTATTTTAAACAAATTTAAAAAAAATGTTATGATTTGTAAGTTAAAGTAGGTTAAAATAAAAAAGCTCATCTTTGGATGAGCTTTTTTATTTTATAATATTTAAAGAAATTAATTTTTTGATTTTACGTGGTAAACTTTGTTTTGGAAATACCAAGCTGCAATAGATAAAACTAACATTGCGACTGCTGTTGCAGGAACCCAGAATGGAATTGGAATTGGATCTCCGGCTGCGTATGAGTGTAATCCAGATAAGTAATAGTTAACGCCAAAATACGTCATAATTACTGTCCAAACAGCCCACATTGCTGCAACATTGAAGGCAAATTTCCCTCTCAATCCTGGAACTAAACGCATATGTAAAACAACTGCATAAACAATTACAGAAACGAAAGCCCAAGTTTCTTTTGGATCCCAAGACCAGTAACGTCCCCAAGATTCGTTTGCCCACATACCTCCTAAGAATGTACCAACGGTAAGTAAGAAAATACCAATTGTTAATGACATTTCAGAAACGTAAGTCATTTCTTTTAGCGAAATTTCAATCTTTTTATTTGGTTTAATCATCATGATAATTAATGAGAAAACTCCTAAAATAGCACTTAATCCAAAGAAACCATAAGATGAAACGATAATCGCAACGTGTACAATTAACCAATATGATTTTAGTACAGGAACAAGTGGTGTAATTTGTGGATCTAACATAGAACCTCCGTGTGCAAATCCCATCATAATTACAGCAACCATAGCTCCTGTTGTTGGAATAAATGCGTTTCGGTTTTTGTATAATAACAATCCAGCTAAAACACTAATCCATGAAATAAATACAATGGCTTCGTAACCATTAGACCAAGGTGCGTGTCCAGTTAAATACCAACGAACACCAAGTCCTGCGGCTTGTACGATAAAGACAATAAATATTAATCCCAAACAAACATTGATAATTCGATGAAGTGCTTTGCTTTCTGAAAATAACTGAATGAAGGATAAAATCATTAAAACTCCACCAACCATACAATAAGCAATCATCACCCAAAAGAAAACGTTGTATTTGTTGTATAACACTTCTATCTCAACTTTTGTTGGAGAAGGCACAACATTTTTACCCCATTTTTGTTGGTATTTATCGATATAATCTACCGCATTATCTGCAGGCGTCCAATTACCATTTTCTAATCCTTTCGAAACCATGTTAAAATAAACACTAATCATTCCAAGTGCCATTGTATCGATTTCTACAGGATTTTCTTGTGTTTGATAAATCCAAGAAGTCCAACGCTCTGAAGGATCATTCTGAACTGGAATTATTTTTAATTGATATCCTTTTGCAGTTTGATCTAAAATATTGAAACGCTCTGTAACCTTAATTACTTCCTCATCAAATTTAGAACGCTCTGAAGGTTTTCTTGAGAATGCCTCGTTATAGGCTTTATCTAATTTAAAACGAGTCGTTTTTGGATCGATCAAATTCATTAAAGATGTGTAACCATCTTCGTTTGCGCTTGTAATTTTCTTTAAACGATCTCCTCCTTTATCTCCAACTTCAATCATCGGAGCATTTACCCAATAAGCAGGGTCTAATTGCAAAGAAATAAACCATTTATTGGCAGATAATCCGTGGAATTTATCTTTTTTATAAACTTTTCTAAGGATTTCTAAAGCTTGTGTATTAAGAGGTTTTATACGTCCTTCGATATCTTGTGTAAGTAAATGACCAAATTTATCAGCGTGTTCGTCAGGAATTTTTACATTCTTCGCTAATTCATCTCCATCAGCCATTTTTGTAGAAAAACTACCAATGTGCTCTGATGAATGAACGTTCCCTTTTTCCGAATCAGTCTGAATTTTTTGATGTCCATTTTTTCCTCCATCAGTAGTACTTGGATTTTGAGCAAATGCTAATCCAGAAAGTAAAAATAATGGAAGTAAAATATTTATTTTTTTGGTATGTAAACTTTTTAATAGAGAGTTTAATTGCGTAAAACGAGTTCCTTTCCAGAATAATGAAACAAACATTCCTCCAAATAATAAGAAGTATCCTAAATAGGTAATGTTAGTCCCCCACCAGTCTTGGTTAACTTGTAAAATAGTTCCGTCTTCCGTTGGAAAATAACTCGATTGGAAGAAACGGTAACCTTTATAATCCATTACATTGTTCATATAAATGTGATGTTTTGTTTCTTTTCCCTCGTCGATAACTGTAATGTTAGATTCGAAAGAAGAAGGATTTGTAGAACCAGGATAACGATCTAAAATAAAGTCATCTAAACGAATGCTAAATGGAACTTTTACTAATTTAGAACCGTAACCTAACGAAATATTCATTCCGTCAATTTGTACATCAGCAGAATAATTTGTGACACCCTTTCCACCAACAATTGTCACTGTATCGCGTTTATCACCAACAATAACTTCGGCTCTAATTGCACCAGGTAGATTCTTTTCTTCTGCTTTAAATTTAGAACCTTGTCTATATAAAACTTCACCTTTGAAAGCCGGATTTGGAACTACAAATTGCGCTCCGTTGATTGTATATAACGAACGTAGTTTTAATGGAGCAGGAACATTAAATTCAACTTTTCCAGCACCTTCTTGCAATTTTTGCATGTCTGTAATTTGTCCAACTTGTTGTCCAGCCATTTGTACATATTCTCCTTCGAAAGGCGATTTGATAACCAAATTTTCTCCTTCTCCAGTAATTTGTACCGCACCATCTTGCGGTCTATTGTACGAAACTAAAGTTCCATTAACACTTTTTATTTCACCATTTCTGATGAAAACAGAATTACGTCCAGCTTGTCCAACTGTCACGATTTCTAAAACATTAATTCCTTCTTTTTTTCTTACAACCGTATCTAAAGCGTGAGGTACGTAATCAAAAGTTTTTAATTTAATGACTTTATCTTTGAACTGATATTCACCTTCAAAGTGTCTACGGAACAAAGAACTTGTACTATCTTTTCTGTCAAAATACGTCATATTGTATTGATGATTGTCATACGCCAAACGTTGTGTACCATCATCAACCATCATCTTGAAATAAGATTTGTACGATGTAATTTCGTTACTTGTTCCTCCTTCTGGAATAGGCATTTCACCCTCGAAACTGATGTAACGAGTAATTCCTCCTCCAATAAAAATAAACAAAAATGCTAAGTGGAAAACCAATAAAGGCAATTTTTCCTTTGACCATAATCGGTATCGTTTGATATTCATTAAGAACAAAACGATCAACCAAATCATTAATACCTCAAACCACTTTGCCTCGTAAATAACAGCTTTTGCAGTAGCCGTATCGTAGTCATTTTCAATGAAAGTGGCATAACCCATGGCGATTGCGTAGATGAATAGCAAGACCGTCATGGTTCTGGTAGAAAATAGATATTTTTCTAATTTACTCATTACTTATAATTGATTTACAAAAATAGGTGAGTTTATCAGATAAAGCATTAAAACTTAAATGATTTTTATTAGAATCAATGAGTTAATAGAATGTTAAATATGTTGTGCCAAAATTGATTTTAAATGTTTAAAAAACACACTGTTAATCAGAAATGTTTATAACAAAGTATTTTATTCAAAAATAATTTGTTAAGAAAATATTTAGAAATATCAAAAACATATCTTAAAAGGAACAATTTTTGTTAAAGCTCAATAACCAATTATAATGATATGAAAAAATTAACTCAAATTTTATGTGCTGGAGCTTTCATTTTTGCTTTAGCAAGTTGTCATAACAGCAAGGCTGTTGCATACCAAAAAGATAATGGTACAGGCGGTTATACCGAAGAAAAGGTGAACAATGATACCTATATTGTTAGTTTTGATGGAAACGAATACAATAAAAAAGACAAAACGTTTGACTATGCTTTGTTGAGAGCAGCAGAAATTGGTCAGCGTAATAATTTTGATTATTTTGCAATTTTAAGTACGGTGAACGATAAAGTTTTGGAAAAAAGTAACAGCTATACAAAGTTAGATAATAATGATACGTGGCTGAAAGTACAATATTTCAAAAACAGTAAACCGATAAAATTTCAAACGGTTTATGAACCAGCTGTTGTAATAAAAGATTTGCATAAAAAATATAAAATTAAATAAGAATACAAACCACTCATTTGAGTGGTTTTTTATTTTTGAATAATTTAACATTTTCGATGACACAATGTGGCGTTTTAACTTCTCAACTTTGTATTATGTTCGCATTGATAGATTGTAATAATTTTTACGCCAGTTGCCATCGTGTTTTTCAACCGAAGCTTCTTCATCAGCCAATTGTAGTATTGTCTAATAATGATGGTTGTGTAATTTCGCGTTCTGCCGAAGCAAAGTTAGCTGGAATTCCAATGGGTGCGCCTGCGCATCAATTTCAACGTATTTTTGAACAGAAAAAAATCAAAGTTTTTTCGTCAAATTATCAATTATATGCGGATATGAGCAATCGTGTAATGTCGATTTTATCGTTGTATTCGCCTGATCAGGAAATTTATTCGATAGACGAATGTTTCTTAAAATTGAATGGATTTGATCGTTTTGATTTGAAAAATTACGGATTAGAAATCAAATCTAAAATATATCAATTTACAAAATTGCCAGTTTGTGTAGGAATTGCTCCAACAAAATCCTTGGCGAAATTAGCGAATCATATTGCGAAAAAATTTCCAGAAGTTCATCAAGGGGTTTATATTATTCAGACTCAAGAACAAATCCATAAAGCGTTAAAATGGTTAAATATTGAAGATGTTTGGGGAATTGGTCGACGAATGTCGCGACGTTTGAGAATGATCGGTGTCAATAAAGCGTTGGATTTTGTACAATTAAAAGATGATTTTCTTCGGAAAGAATTTTCGATAGTAGGTTTGCGTTTGAAAAAAGATTTGTTAGGTGAAGCGGTGTTAGATTTAGAAGCGATTTCGGCAAAGAAAAGTATTGCAACGACGCGTAGTTTTGAAGAATATACCAACGATTTTGAATATGTAAAAGAGCGTGTTGCTACTTTTGCGGTTTCGTGTGCAGAGAAACTTCGGAAACAGAATTCTTCTTGCAATTTGGTTACAGTTTTTATTCAGACCAATAATTTTGATAGAAATAAACCACAATATTATCGTACAATTTCGGTCCATTTACCTTACGAATCGAATTCAAGTATAACGTTGTCCAAATTTGCAATTAAAGCGTTTGAGCAAATTTATAAAGATGGTTATGAGTACAAAAAGGCTGGAGTAGTGGTGTCTGGAATTGTTTCGTCAGATCAAAAACAATTATCGCTTTTTGAAGAAGAAAATCCAAATCACCCAGATTTGATGAAAGTCATCGATTTGTTGAACAAAAAATTTGGTGCGGCAAAAATAAAATTAGCTTCGCAAGATTTGAATAAAACGTGGAAAATGCGTCAAAATAATTTATCACCTTGTTATACAACCAAGTGGAAAGATTTGTTGGTGGTGTATTAAACGATAGAAAAAATGAATGGAGAGATAAAAATGTTAGACAAAGAACTCAACCTTTTTGTTATAAATACAGATGGTGAGAAAAAATATATTCCGAATTTTGGTCATGTAAATGCTGGATTTCCTTCACCTGCAGAAGATTTTGTGGACGATAGAATAAGTTTGGACGAACGTTATTTAACGCATCCCGAATCTACTTTTTTGATTGTCGTTGGTGGAGATTCGATGTATCCTGTTTATCAAAAAAATGATATTTTGGTGATTCGGACAGATCTTATTCCGTTGCATCACGATGATATTATTGTTTCTGTTAATAATGAAGATTATACGTTGAAACGCTTTGATAAAATAAACAATAAACTGATTGCGATAAATCTAAATTACAAAGATTGTGTTCAAATACACGAAAATGATGAGGTGGTTATTTTAGGAGTTGTTGGTGTTTTGGTACGAGAAATAACGAATAGAATTTAAATCTTTGTTGTAACTTTTTTATAAAACATGCATCTTAATAGTAAAGATATGATGTTATGAGAAAATTTATTTTATTGTGTTTTGCAGTGATGTTGGTGCAATCTTGTATTACAATTTCAACTGTTTCGAATGTGTCAACGAATGCGTCAAGATATTTGAGTATTGATGGAATTTATAAAACAGAAGGAACAACATATTCAGCAACAAAAGTGATTAGACGAAATAATAATCAAATCGTTTTGGACTTTACACAAATGCAAGGAGAAGTTTATTATTTCTTGAAAACAAATCAAGATATAGAACTTGAATTAGATTATGAAGTGAAACAAAAAAATGGTTTAATGGATTTTTCGATTGTAGATTATACAGGAAAAGAATTAACTCAAATAGGTAGTGCTTCGAAAGGAAAAATGAATAAAAAAGAATCTATTCATTTAGAATCTTATAAAAGTTATAGAATCAATTTTAAAGGAGATGATTTTAAAGGAAAAGTATCTGTTCAGTTAAATAATAAATAAATAAGGTCGAGTTTTACTCGACCTTATTTATTTTATTGAAATGCTCCAATTGTAGGAGTTGTTCCTCGAGGTTGTCCGTTATAATCTAACGGATATTGTTGCGCAAAAGATATTTTTCCTTTCCCTTTAGCAGGTGATTCATTTTTCACAGCTAATTTATTTGCGAAATAATTTGTATTCTCAAACATCGGATCTAACGTAATACTTGCCAAGAAATTTGGCGCAGTTGTCACATTTAATACTGAAGTATCCGCATTGTGAATAACATTGGTGTCAAATAAATAATTGAAAGCCGCACCATCTTTTTTATCCAATAAAATAGCATTTGGCGTGCGTTCATTATATATAATACAATTTCCGAACGTTGCTTTTGTCAAAGCCGAAACATTTTTATCATTGTTTTCGTTACTCAAGAAAAGCGAATAAGCTGGACCAGCACTTGTCGCAAAATTGTAATAATTGGCAAAAGTAGAATGATAAAATTCGTACGAACCACCATATTCTATTGCTAAAGTTGCCAAATTACTATTATTCATCACCAAGTTGTAACCTGTAATTGTAGCGTTTGTTGCTAAAATTCCATACGATTGATTATTAACAATTTTAGCATTACTAATATCTAATTTCGAATTATTTACGTGTAAACCAGTATCTGCACCAATAATTTTTGCATAATTGATTTTTGATGTACTATTTGGAGCTAGTTCGATTTTGTTCCATTGATCAGGAATCGAATCGTATTTATTATCATGACGAGCTGAACGAAATTTCACTTCTTCATTCAAAGCTCCATTTACAGTAAGTTTTGCATTGTTTCCAACTGTTAAACTTGCTCCTTTTTTGAAATAAACTTTTGCACCTTTATCAATTGTTAAATCACTTGTAATAGTTAAATTTCCGTCAATTACTTGGGCTTCGTCCATATTCCAATTTGCAGAAGAAATTGTAGCATCTTTTGTATGAATTTTAGCTTTTTCTATCCAAGAAAGTAACTTGATTTTTTTAGAAGAATTGGTTGTTTTAAAGTTAATTTCGTCATCGTAAAGCGGATTAAGAGGCGCTTCTTGAGCATTTACTTCAACAAAAATAAATAAACTATCCTTTTTGCGAATCGGCACATTTTCGAAACTTGTTCCTGCTTTTCCGTCTACATTTATATTGAAAAATGAATTATTTCCACGTGTCAAATATATTTTTGGAATCACGCGATCATCATTCTCAGGATTATAAATTTTAAGCAGATAGGTTTCAGATTTAGAGAAATTATATACGGTATCTACGGAAACGGTATCTTTGCTAAAGCGCAATTCAGAACTAATTGGATCATAGTCAAAATCATCGCGACAAGATTGAAAACCAATCAAAGAAGCAATACCAAGTCCGGCGATTAATGTTTTTACGTTCATAAAATTATGATTCATTATATAAGTTTAAACAGCAAATAATAGGTTTTATTGTAGATGGACAAAGATAAAAAATAGATTTTTATGAATAGATTCACCAAAAATATTTGTACGAATTACTAAAATGTTTATATTTGCACCACGAAAAATGTGTACAAGAAGTGCAGGTTTAATTTTAAGAAGCCCATTACACTCGAAATTAAATTTGCTTAATGTATTGTTTTAAATGTTTTTTCAATAAAATTGATTGTAACATTCTGTAAATAATATTATCTTTGCACTCCAATAAAGTTAACAAAGAAGATTAAAAAAATGAAAAAAGATATCCACCCAACAAATTACCGTTTGGTAGCATTCAAAGATATGTCTAACGAAGATGTGTTCATCACAAAATCTTGTGCTGATACTAAAGATACATTAGTTGTTGACGGAGTAGAGTACCCATTAATCAAAATGGAGATTTCTTCTACATCTCACCCATTTTACACAGGTAAAACTAAATTGGTTGATACTGCAGGACGTATCGACAAATTCAGAAGCAAATACGCTAAAAAAGGATAAGAATAGGCAACTATTTGCAATCTTTAAAATATATCAAAAACCTACAAGAATTTCTTGTAGGTTTTTTTAGTTTAATCAGGTTTTAATTATAAATTTGTAACGTTATATTAACACAAAAAATAGTTAACTCACATGTCTTTATTCGACAATACACAGTTTGCTTTCGAATCGAAATCAGATAAAGATTTAAAGAAAGCGTATTACTTATACAAGTTAATCGGAAGCCCCGCATTGACAAGTTTTGGAACTAAGTTTTTTAATTTACCATTTGCGGTAGATATCCCATTCGTAAAACCTGTAATTCGTGAAACAATCTACAAACAATTTGTAGGAGGAGAAACGGCAGAACAAGGTGTGGTTGTCGCAAATGAATTATTTAAATATCACGTAAGTTCTATTTTAGATTATTCTATCGAAGGATTAACAGAAGAAAAACAATTTGACGAAGTTCGTGACGTTATGTTACACTTGGTTGATTTAGCAAAATCTAATCAATCAATTCCATTTGTAGTATTTAAACCAACTGCATTTGGTCGAATCGAATTATTTGAAAAAGTAGGGAAGAAACAAACGTTAACTGCAGAAGAAGAAAAATCTTGGGCTAATATTCGTCAACGTTTCGAGGCAGTATGTCAAAAAGGATATGATTTGGATGTTAATATCATGGTAGATGCAGAAGAAACTTGGATGCAAGGTTCTGCAGATGATTTGACTGACGAAATGATGGTGAAATATAACACAAAACGTGCATTAGTTTGGAATACGTTGCAAATGTATCGTCATGATCGTTTGGCTTATTTGAAAGAAATGCATGCAAAAGCAGAGCGCGAAGGATATTTCTTAGGATTCAAAATTGTGCGTGGAGCATATATGGAGAAAGAGCGTGCACGTGCGCAAGCCGAAGGTTATCCATCTCCAATTCAACCAAACAAAGAAGCTTCGGATAGAGATTATAATCTAGCGTTAGAATTTATTGCTTCTCATCACGAGCGTTTTGGTTTATTCGCAGGTTCGCACAACGAAGAAAGTTGCGAATTGTTAATCAAATTGATGAACGAAAACGGAATTGAGAAAAATAATCCAAATTTCTGGTTTGGACAATTATTTGGAATGAGTGATAATATTTCATTCAACTTGGCGCATTTAGGATACAATATTGCAAAATATTTACCTTACGGGCCAATCAAAGAAGTAATGCCTTACTTGGTTCGTCGAGCACAAGAAAACACTTCTGTTGCAGGACAAACAGGACGCGAATTGATGCTGATTGAAAAAGAATTAGAGCGTCGTAAAAAATCGAAATAATCGTATTTTATATAAAGCAAAAATCCACTCAATTTGAGTGGATTTTTTGATTAATTATTATTTTTCTTGATTCTAATCTTGCCTTTATGTTCATGATACATCATACAAGTTGCTTTATTTTCTAACTCTTTGCATGTTTTTTCAAAATCATAAATAACACTCACGGTTTCACCTTCTTTTTTGTCTGAAAATATTTCATTGTTACAAACCAAATAATCCTCTTTGTCATCAACACGAATGTAAGTTCCTGTACAATCTCTCACAATCGTTCCAGTAAATAATCGATCGTGTTTAATACTTGTACTGCAAGAAGATAGGGCTAAGGTAAGGAGAGTAGTTAATGAGAAAAGTAGTTTCATATTTTGATAAATTAATAATCATAAATATAAAGTTTTTTATAGTGTAAATAAATAGAGTTTAACTATATTTTAAAAACTTTTTTTATTAAAATTTAGAATAACCAACATCATCGAATCTTGTAAGGAAGTCACTTGATGAATAACTTTTGGAGGAAGAATATATTCGTCAAATTCTTTTAAATTGACAATCTCAATTTTTGAATCAATTTCTATTTCACCTTTCAGCATTAAAATTTTTGCATTTACAGGTAATTGATGATCGATTAATTTCAAACTTTTTTTTAGTCCAAAAGCAACAACACGCGTATCATCATTTCTGAAAATGATTTTTATAATTGGTTTTTCCGATTCCGAAATCTGATCTAAAATGGCATGTAACATAATGATAGTTTTTGAATTCTCTTAAAATTAGTATTAATTCTTCAAACTATCTGAAAATGAAATATTAATAATTTGTGAAATTTTAAGCAATTGTAATCTTCATTCTTAACACAAAAAAATGTTTAACTTGCGTTTTTAATCATATAAAATGACAACGAATTATTTTGCCGAAATTATTTTACCACTTTCATTAAATGGAACATTTACATACCATCTTTCTGAAATTGATTTACAGCAAATTAAAGTTGGTCAGCGTGTTTCCGTGCCTTTCGGAACGCAAAAATTATATACAGGAATTGTACATTCTATTCATCAAAATGCGCCAGAATTATACAAAACAAAGGCGATTCATGCTTTTTTGGATGATGAACCTTTGGTGACGCAAACGCAAATTAATTTTTGGGAATGGATGGCGAATTATTATATGTGTTCACTGGGCGATGTTTTTCGAAATGCTTTTCCTTCTGCATTAAAATTAGAATCTCAAACTTTTGTTCGATTAATTAATCCAAATTATGAAACAATTGAAGAGCTAAATGATTATGAATTCTTAGTTTTTGAAGCGTTGAAATTGCGTGAAATCATTTCAGTTGAAGAAGCAGCTTTAATTGTAGACGAGAAATCAGCAATTCCAACACTTAAATTATTAATTGATAAAGGAATTATTCGGTTAGATGAAAAACTGAACGAAAAATATACGCCAAAAATTGATAATTATGTCCGATTACATCCAGATTTAAAAGGAAATGAAACTGCCTTTATCGAGATTTTAAATCAATTAAATAAAGCACCAAAACAGCGCGAAACCTTGTTGCAATTGATTACGTTAGAAACGCAATCGCAAGAAAAACCGCTAAAAGTTGCAGATTTTATAAAACAAGGTGCGACAAATGCTGTACTTAAATCTTTAGCAGAAAAAGGAGCAGTTGAAATTTATCAACATCAAACTTCTCGTGTAGATGAAGATGAGAAAGAAGTTGCTGAAATTGCTGAATTGACCTTGAAACAAATTGCAGCTTTAAATCAAATTAAAGAAGATTTTAAGGATAAATCAACCGTTTTATTACATGGTGTAACATCAAGTGGAAAGACAGAAATTTATCTAAAATTGATGGAACAAGTAATTGCGAAAGGAAATAAAGTGTTGTACTTATTACCAGAAATTTCTGTGACAACTCAAATTGTTCATCGAATCAAAAAACATTTTGGAGAAAGAGTAGGAGTTTATCATTCGAAATTCAATCAAAATGAACGTGTAGAATTGTGGCAGAAAACCTTGAATGGCGATTTTGATATTATCATTGGTCCACGAACAGCGTTGTATTTGCCTTTTGATAATTTAGGAATGATTATCGTGGATGAAGAGCACGAATCTTCTTATAAACAAATGGATGTAAAACCATTTTTTCATGCGCGCGATATGGCGATGTTGCTTGGAGGAATGATGAATGCGAAGGTTTTATTAGGTTCAGCGACACCTTCGGCTGAAAGTTATTATAATGCGAAAAATAAAAAATATGGTTATGTCGAATTAACTGAACGTTTTGGGAGTATAAAATTGCCCGAAATTAATTTGATTGACCTCAAAAAAGCGCAAAAGGAAAAAGAAATTACAGAAGATATTTCGCATACACTTCGTGATGAAATTTTCAATCAATTGCATCAAAAAAAGCAAGTCATTTTATTTCAGAATCGTCGTGGATATGCGCCAATTATGGAATGTAATACGTGTGGTCATACGCCCGAATGTCCAAATTGTGATGTCAGTTTAACATATCATAAATTCTCGAATCAACTAAAATGTCATTATTGTGGTTATGCACAAGCAAAACCTTTGCGTTGCCCGAGTTGTGGTTCGTACGAATTGAATACAAAAGGTTTGGGAACAGAACAGATAGAACAGCAAGTTCAAACAATTTTTCCTGAAGCAAAAGTTCGAAGAATGGATGTCGATTCGATACGAGGGAAATTTGCGTACGAAAAATTGATCGAAGATTTTGAGAACAAAGAAATTGATATTTTAATTGGAACGCAAATGATTACAAAAGGTTTTGATTTTGGAAATGTTAATTTTGTTGGTGTTATTCGAGCAGATTCTTTGTTAAATTTTCCTGATTTTAGAGCGCACGAAAAAGCGTTTCAATTGTTAACGCAAGTTTCTGGTCGTGCAGGTCGTCGTCAAGAACAAGGAAAAGTATTGATTCAATCTTTTCAGCCAGAACATCAGATTTTGCAAAATGTCACAACCTACAGTTATGCACCAACGATGAAAGATATTTTGTATGAGCGAAAAGAATTTTTGTATCCTCCTTATTCACGGTTAATCAAGTTGCGTTTCAAGCATAAAAATAAAGAGCGTTTGGATAAAACGGCGGCTCAATTAGTCGTTTTGCTTAAACCAAGTTTTGATGCAAAATGTTTACTTGGTCCAGAAACGCCTTCGATTGGAAGAATCAATAATTTATATATTACAGATGTGATGATTAAAATTAGACCAAATCAATCACCTCAAAAAGTAAAAGATTTAATTCAAGCAAAAATAGATCAATTGCATACAATTGCAGCTTTTCGTTCGGTACGAATTGATGTTGATGTTGATCCAGTTTAAAATAAAAACCTCCCAAAAGTTAACTTTTGGGAGGTTTTCTTGTTAAGATTCTAAACTTCTTAAATATTGTTGTTGCAAAGATCTACGTCTGCCTTTCATAAATAAGAAAAGGTTTAGCATCAACATTATTCCTAAATAAATGGCGAAACTACCAATTTTTGTACTTAATTTTACAATCAAATCTTCGGTTGTTGCGATAGAAGTCATGTAAACAATTAGCATGGCAAAACCGATATTCAAAAGATAAAAACCAATTTTGAATAATGAATTTGTTGCGCTTGCAATATCTTCTTTTTGATGGAAAATATCGTACATAAATATTTTTCCATTTTTGAATAAAACGTTAGAAACTGCGATTGTCATTAATATTGCCACTGGTAAGTAAACCAAATATGCAATTAGATTGTAATTTGTCATAATTTGCTGTGTTTAAGTGTTTATTTTTTTGCTTTTTCTTGCGATATAAATAATTGATAAATTAATAAAATGTAATATTCCGAGGATTAATAATATAAATCCAATTTTGTAGGACAATGAAGAAAACATGATGGTAATGGAGTCAACTTGTTCCCAGTTTTGTAAACTTATTGCCGAAAAACCTAAATTGACCAAATAGTATCCAATCAATAAAAGATTATTAATCGATTGACAAACAGAATGATTATCGATTAAGTTTGTCAAGTACACAAAACCAATTTTATACACTTTCCAACCAATAAAAATGGTGATGTAGAAAGTAATAATCAGATAAATGATATACGAAATAATATTATACATATTGAATTTTCAATAATTTTTGAAATTTGTGATTCAAAAAAATACGAATTGATTATTTTATCAAATTCGTGATTTTTCCTACCAACCAATGCTCATCAGATTTGATAGCAAGGTCCATTATATTATTGATTTTTGTCGAAACAGAAGATAAATCTTGTAATAATTTTGCAAATTCTTTTGCATCATCAGATTGATCGTCGATGTTTTTTAATGATTCTAAAAAATCAATTACCGGCTCTATTTCACGCTTTCTGCGTTCTTTTGTAATTTGTTTGAATAAATACCAAACATCTTTATCGGCAACAAAATATTCTTTACGTTCTCCTTTTATCAATTCTTTTCTTACAATTCCCCAATCCATCAAAGCACGCAAATTCATATTTGCATTTCCGCGAGAAATTTGTAATTCCTCCATAATTAGATCTGTAGAAATAGGTTCATTATACGTTAATAATAATGCATGAACTTGTGCCATAGTACGATTTATTCCCCAGTTAACAGCGAAAGTTCCCCAAGTTTGAACAAATTTTTCTTTTGATTCTTCTAATTTCATTGCAATTATTATTTACACAAATATATATAAATTTCTATACTTTCAAAAATTATTGAAAATTAATTTTGAAAAATATTTTAGCGCTATTTATAAGATAAATCTTAAACTTGCTTGTAACATTTTTCTTATAATTTCGACTTATCTGTTATCTTTATTGAAATTTACAACAATCTATGATATCTATTCGAGATTTAAATAAATCCTACATAATGGGAAAAAACAAACTTCACGTACTCAAAGGAATTAACCTTGAGATTACGGAAGGCGAATTTGTTGCGATTATGGGATCTTCGGGTTCGGGGAAATCAACTTTATTGAATATCATTGGAATGTTGGACGAGCATGATACAGGTATTTATGAATTGGACGGTGTTAGAATTGAGAAGTTAAACGAAACTAAAGCGGCTAATTATCGAAACAAATTTTTAGGATTTATTTTTCAATCTTATAATTTAATTAGTTTCAAAAATGTATTAGAAAATGTAGCGTTACCGTTGTATTATCAAAAAGTAAAACGATCGGATCGAAATAAAATAGCGCTTAGTTATCTGGAAAGAGTGGGGTTGGAGCCTTGGGCTACTCATATGCCAAATGAACTTTCGGGTGGACAAAAACAACGTGTTGCAATTGCGCGTGCATTGGCTGCAAAACCAAAATTGTTATTGGCGGATGAGCCTACAGGAGCGCTGGATACAAAGACTTCGCAAGAAGTAATGCACCTGATTCAAGAAATTAATGACGAAGGTAAAACAATTGTAATGGTGACGCATGAAGATGATATTGCAAATATGTGTAAACGTATTGTTCGTCTTAAAGATGGTGTAATTGTAAGTGACGAAAAAGTAGAACAAGTAAGAGTTTAATGATTTTCGAATCTCAAACTTCGTAAATCATAAATCAAAGAATCTTAAATATAAAATATGTTTGATACAGACCGTTGGAGCGAAATATGGTCGTCCATTGCAAGTAATAAATTGCGTACAGCATTGTCGGGTTTGACAATCGCTTTGGCGCTTTTTGTGTTTATTACATTGTATGGATTGGGAAATGGTTTGCAGAACGGGTTTCAACAAGAATTTTTCAAAGCAAATTCATTAAATATTACCGTTAACGGAGGTACAACAACAGAACCTTACAATGGTTTCAAACAAGGACGTACAATTGAATTGGATGTAAAAGATTTTGATTTTATTAAACATTCTTTTCCAGATGAAATAAAATCGATTGTAAGTACAATTTCGAAAAGTGATACGATTAGAAATGAAGCTAATTCAGGAAGTTATTCAATTACTGGAGTTTATCCAGAATATGAATCAATGATTAATGAAAATGTAACGCTTGGTCGATTTATCAATAAAAAAGATATGGAGAATCAGTCCAAATCAATTGTTATTGGACGATTGGTTGCGCAAGATTTTTTTCCAAATCAGATTGCGATTGGTAAGTATTTGCAATTAGGTTCAAGTATGTATCAAGTGGTTGGTGTTTTCGAAAGTAAAGATGGTGGTGATAATGCCGA
Source organism: Empedobacter sp. UBA5924 (assembly GCF_002431085.1). NCBI lineage: Bacteria > Pseudomonadati > Bacteroidota > Flavobacteriia > Flavobacteriales > Weeksellaceae > Empedobacter > Empedobacter sp. UBA5924. The sequence continues at coordinate 3,606 of NZ_DJDM01000025.1, read as the reverse complement.
GCGTGCTTTGTATGCACCTTTTACAACGTTTAGAACGATTTATGCTACAGATAAAGTATCATCGATTATTGTAACACCAAAAGATGGAATGGCTTTGGCTGACATTTCTAAACTTGCAAATGCAATTGAATATAATATAAAAGGTCGACATAATGTTGCACCTTCTGATTATGGTGGAATTTGGGTGCGAAATGCGGCTGATGCAATGGAAGATACCAATCAATTTTTCTTGATTCTGACAATTATTGTATTTGTAATTGGTGGAGGAAGTTTGATTGCAGGAATCGTAAGTATCGGAAATATTATGGTGTTTAGTGTAAAAGAGCGTACCAAAGAAATTGGTATTCGAAAAGCTTTAGGCGCAACACCAGCCAATGTTTTGGGACTGATTTTACAAGAAGCAATTATGATTACAATTATTTTCGGAGCAATAGGAATTGCTTTAGCGGCACTTGTTGTAGAAAATATTGGAGATAGCTTAGAAGAATATTTTATTTATAATCCAGGTGTAGAAACTAATTCGTTGGTAATGGCTTGTATTATTTTATTTGTTGCAGGAACAGTTTCTGGATTAATTCCAGCTTTGAATGCAGCACGTATTAAACCTATTGATGCTTTAAGAGACGAATAATGAACTTTATAAAATTTGTTTTTGATCCAGATGCTTGGAGCGAAGTCTACGCGGCGATTCGCAAAAATAAATTGCGCACTATTTTGACAATGATTGGTGTTGCATGGGGAATGTTCTTATTTGTATTATTGTTAGGAGTAACACGCGGTTTGCAAAATGGTTTTGACCGTAATTTGGCAAATGCCGCAACCAATTCATTATTTGTTTGGGGAGGGACAACATCGATGCCATATCAAGGATTTCAAAAAGGTCGCACAATTGAATTGAAAATGAGTGATGTTCGTCAAATTCAGGCTCGTTTTCCTCAAATTTCGTTGTTAGCTCCTCGAAACTCGAAACCAAATTCAATATTAACTTACGGAACAAAATATAATTTTTACACGGTTAATGGAGATTATCCAGATCAAAACCGAATGTTTGGGAAAGATATTATTCAAGGTCGTTTTATCAATGAAGATGATATCAAAACTGAATCGAAAGTTTGTGTAATTGGAATTGAAGTTGCCGAACAATTTTTTGGTGATAAACCGAAACCTTTAGGGAAAGAAATCAGAATTAGCGATAGTTATTATACAATTGTCGGCGTTTACGACACACCTTCTTCGCCTGTAGAGAGTAAAGATCAAGTGTTTATTCCGTTTACAACATTTCAAAAAATATACAATCAAGGAGAAACGATTCAATATTTAAGTTTGAGTTTACCTAATAATTATGATATTGTAGCATTCGAAAAAGAATTAAAAACATATCTGAAACAAATTAAAAATATTTCGCCAGATGACGACCAGGGAATTGGTGGTTTTAATTTAGGTGAAATGCTTGGAAAGATTATGAAATTCGTAAAAGGAATGCAGTTCCTAGCGATTGTTGTAGGAGGAATGACATTATTTTCCGGGGTTATTGCGATTGCAAGTATTTTATTGATTACAGTTTCAGAACGAACAAAAGAATTTGGAATTCGAAGAGCATTAGGTGCAATTCCTGCTCAAATTCGAGGACAAATTTTGTTAGAATCAGTAGTTTTAACATTAATTGCAGGTTTAGGCGGAATTATTTTTGCAGCACTTTTACTAATGGTTCTCAACGAAATTATCATTCCATCAAATAAAAACATACCTTTATATAATGCGTCAATCGATTTGTTTACACTTTTTACAGCTTTAGCAGTGATGGTGATTATGGCAACTTTAGCGGGATTGATTCCTGCTCAACGTGCAATTCAAATCAAACCTATTGATGCTTTGAGAGATGAATAACTAAAACTTAACAGATATAGAAGAATGAAAAAATTTCTAAAGATTTTGATGATTGTCGTTTTTATCGGTGCTGTAATCGGTGTGATTGCATATTTCGGTAAAAAGAATAGCCAAGACAATGAAGTTTATGAAACGACAACGCCTTTTATGGGAAATATAGAGGTGAAAGCTGTTGCAACTGGTGAATTAAAACCGTTGGAAACAATTGAAATTAAGCCAAATATTTCGGGTGTTATAAAATCGATTAATGTTGCTGAAGGACAATATGTAGAGCGTGGTCAGTTGATTTGTGAACTGAAAGTTGTTCCAAATGTTCAGTCGTTAAATGCAGCTCGTCAGTCTATTCAAGCGGCTCAAATTACGGTCGATCAAGAACGTCGTAATTTCAATCGAACATCAACTTTATATAATCAAGGTGTTTTGCCTCGTGCAGATTATGACAATGCAAATGCGACATATAAGTCAGCTCAACAACAATTAAAAGCTGCCGAAAACGATTACAAAGTTGCGCAAACAGGTATTGCTCCCGGTTTGGAAGCTTATGCAACAACACGTATTACAGCAACTACTTCGGGAATGATTTTAGATATTCCTGTTGAGGTTGGGAATATGGTGCAAGAGATTAATAATTTCTCTACAGGTACTACTATTGCTACGATGGCTGATGTTAAGAAAATGATTTTCCAAGGAAAAGTTGACGAAGCTGAGGTTGGTAAATTAAAAGAAGGAATGAAAATTAATGTATCGATTGGTGCAATTCCGAACAAAACTTTTACAGCGATTCTTGATTTTATTTCGCCTCAAGGAGTTGCAACGAATGGAGTAGTTCAGTTCGAGATTAAAGCACCAGTTCAATTAGATTCAGATAACTTTATTCGTGCGGGATATTCTGCAAATGCTGAGGTTGTAACGCAGGAAGCAAAAAATGTATTGTTGGTAAAATCAGCGCATGTTCGTTACGACGAAAACCAAAAACCATATGTTGAGATTCTTACTTCTGGTAAAGGACAAGATGCAAAATACGAAAAGAAATACATCACTCTTGGAATTACAGACGGAGTGAATGTTCAAGTAAAATCTGGCTTGAAAAAAACAGATAAAATCAAAATTTGGAATACCGATTTGGAAAAAGATAAAAACGGTAACGGTCCACATTAATAAGATACAAAAGGAGAATAAAGCGTTCTCCTTTTTTTGATTCTGTCACTCCGATTTTATCAAAAAGCTTTTTTATAGAAACTTAATTATGATGTCATCAGCATCGTATCCATTATATTATTAACTATACTGAATAACTCATTCTCGCTTTGCGACAATTCCTCCCGAATAGTTAACTCAAAAGTATCCATTTTACTTTTCTTTTTGGTAAGAAAAGCAAAACGTCTAATCATTTTATGAAGTTAAAAGGCATTCTTGAGTAATTAACAAGTTTAATTTTCCTGTCGTTTCGAGCTTGTCGAGAAATCTATCCCGTTATAATTTAGTTTTTAAAAAGAGCTTTTCTCGTCAAAAATCTAATATCTCAGTTCTCATATCTAAACATTTCAAAAAATATTTTCCATTGTACCAATAACTTAAGGAAAGAATGTAAAATAAAAGTAAAGTATGTTTGGAAAAACGAATAATCCAGCCGTATATTTGCAATCCCAATACGAAAGACGAGTGGTATTGAAATTGACATAACGACTTGTATAGCGACAAAAATTATTTAAAAATAAT